>NZ_JBJNRH010000001.1:646874-693654 GCF_045809185.1 Nocardiopsis yanglingensis
GGGGCGGGGGGGGGGCGGCCTCTCCTTTCCACCCCCCGGGCCGTGCGGGGCGGCCCCGGGCCCGCCACTACCGGTACGCGCGTTACTGCAAGGCCGGTGCCGGGCCGACGTCCATGCCGTCGTAGTCTTCCACGCCCTTTTCCGCGGCCAAGGCAGCGAATTCCTGGTTGCGGCGGTCCAGCGAGGCTTCGTCGTGGATTTCCACGCGCTCTACATGCAGCACGTGGAACGGCGCGTCACCCTCTTCCGGCTCCTGCTCGAACAGTTCGACGAAGCTGTAGCCCTGCGCCTGCAGGTGCTCTGCCAGTGCCTGCAACGGCTCGGCAGTGGAGTGCACGAAGAAGTACCCCCACAGCAACGGGCCGTTGATGTCCCAGTCGGTGTTTTCGCGGAGGTTGGCGAACAGGTTGCGGGTGTCTTCGAGGTCCATGCGGGTTCCAGGGTCGTGGGGGGTTACTTGTCGCAGCCCTGCAGCTTCAGCGTCTGGCCGTGGCGCAGGCTGTAGGCCGGGGCCTTCAGGCCGTTGGCACGGGCAAGGGTGGGCACGTCGCACTGGAACTTCGCGGCAATGGCGCCCAGGGTCTCGCCCTTGCCCACCTTGTGGCTGCGTACCGGCTTCGGCCGGGTGGCCGGCGCCGGGCGCGGCGTCGCCACTGCGGCCACCGGCGCGGTCGGCACGCTGGTGGATGCGGCTGCGTCGGCCACCGGCACGACACCACCCACCGCCACGCTGCCGGTATAGCTGGCCGCGGTCGGGCGCTTGATCGCCGCATTCAGATCGGCGGTGATCAGGGTGCGAGCCAGGTCGGCACGCGGGCCACTGACGCAGTTGCGCTGGTACAGGCCCGCGATGCGGGTGGTGGCGTTGATCAGCGTGCCGGCCGGAATCCAGCCATCGGCTTCATAGCGCGGATTGAGGTTGCGCAGCGCGCGCATGTAGCCATCACGGGTGCCGTGGCTGCCCAGGCAGATGGTCAGTTCGTAGATGGTGGTGGACTTGGCCAGGCGCAGCGTGGCCGGCTGGGCGCTGATCTTCGGGAACTCCACACCGTACTGCTGCGGGTGCAGGAAGATCCAGGCGGCGGCGATCACCATCGGCACATAGTCCTTGGTCTCGCCCGGGAACTGGTTGTAGACGCTGTCGGTCCAGAAGCTCTGGCCAGCGCTCTGCTTGAACACGCGCGCGGCACGGCCTTCGCCACCGTTGTAGGCGGCCACCGACATTTCCACGTTGTTGTTCAGTTCGCGCAGGCGCTCATTGAGGTAGCTGGCGCTGGCCTCGGCCGCACTGCGCGCGTCGAAGCGGGTATCGAAGCCGGTGCCGTCCGGGCCGAGGCCGAAGCGGCGTCCGGTGGCCGGCATGAACTGCATCAGGCCGGCGGCACCGGCACGCGAGGACGCATGCACGCGACCGTTGGATTCCTTGGCCATGATGCCGAACAGCAGTGCCTCGGGCAGGCCACGCTTCTCCCACTCCGGCCACATCACCGCGCGCAGGTTCTGGTAGTTCTCGTAACTGGTCAGCAGCGCCGGGCGCATGTCGGTCAGCCAGCGGCGGATGCCGGCCTGCACTGCCGGGTTGTATTCGACCATGCTGTCGAAGGCGTGCCGTTTGTCGTTCAGCAGTGCAGCAGCGCGCGCGGCCTCCGGCACGTCGGCGGTAAGCGGGCCGATATGGTCGGGGTCGGCTTCCAGGCGGTCACCGCCCTCGTCGGCCACGTCATCGCTGGCGGCCGCATCGGCGTCGTGCTTGAGCAGGCGCTTGTAGCTGGCCAGCAGGGTGCCCATCTGGCAGCCCTTCTGCTTCACGCAGTCGTTGAGGACATCTTCCATGTCCTCCAACGCCGCGTCGGCCTCGTTGCTGCCCTTGGGGTCGGCGTTGGCGACCAGCAGCAGGGCGTCGCTGTAACGCTTCTCGGCGGCGGTCATGCGCTGCTGCAGCGCATCCACCTTCACCTTGTCCCGGGCCGAAACCCGCTGTGCATGGGCGTCGGGCGCCAGGGAAACCAGGCCGGCCAGGGCCAGCAGCGGCCAACCGCGGGAAATCAGGACAGGAACGGGCATTGATGGCACTGTGTGCGAAACAGGCAGGCAGAGTAGCGGCGCCGCCAAGGTCCGGGCAAGCCGACCTTCGGACCGTCACCGCCGGCGGTTAACATTGGGCTATTCACCACAAGGGCTGGACCATGGATCCGATTCTGCTCGGCAAAGGCATCACCGACGATGTTGCCGTCACCCTGCTGCCGAAACTGGGCAACCGTCACGGTCTTGTGGCCGGCGCCACTGGCACCGGCAAGACGGTGACCCTGATGACCCTGGCCGAGGGCTTCTCGCGGCTGGGCGTGCCGGTGTTCCTGGCCGATGTGAAGGGCGATGTGTCCGGCCTGGCCGTACCCGGCACCGGCGCCGAGAACCTGCTGGCACGTGCTGCCGAAATCGGCGTGGCCGACTATGCACCGGCCGCCAGCCCGACCATTTTCTGGGACCTGTACGGCAAGCTGGGTCACCCGGTGCGCACCACGGTCAGCGAGATGGGCCCGACCCTGCTGGCACGCATCCTCGAGTTGAACGACACCCAGTCCGGCGTGCTCGACATCGTGTTCAAGCTGGCCGACGACCGTGGCCTGCTGCTGCTGGACATGGACGATCTGCGCGCCCTGCTTGGCCTGGTGGCCGAGGAGCGCAAGGACATTTCCACCGAATACGGCCTGGTCAGCGCGCAGTCCATCGCTGCGATCCAGCGTTCGGTGCTGCGCCTGGCGCAGGATGGCGGCGAGAACTTCTTCGGTGAGCCAGCCCTGGAACTGGCCGACATCATGCGGGTCAATCACGACGGCCGCGGCATGATCGGCATCCTCGCCGCCGACCAGCTGGTGCTCAAGCCCAAGCTGTATTCGACCTTCCTGTTGTGGCTGCTATCGGAGTTGTTCGAGCAGCTGCCGGAGGTGGGCGACCTGGACAAGCCGAAGCTGGTCTTCATCTTCGACGAGGCGCACCTGCTGTTCGACGACGCACCGGCCTCGCTGGTGCAGCGCATCGAGCAGGTGGTCCGCCTGATCCGCTCCAAGGGCGTGGGCGTATATTTCTGCTCGCAGTTCCCTGACGACGTGCCGGGCAACATCCTCGGCCAGCTCGGCAACCGCGTGCAGCATGCGCTGCGTGCATTCACCCCGCGCGACCAGAAGGCGGTGAAGACCGCTGCCGAAACCTTCGTGCCGAACCCGAAGCTGGACGTGGCCAAGGTGCTCAGTCAGCTCGGTACCGGCGAAGCACTGGTCTCCACGCTGCAGGACAAGGGTGTGCCGATGCCGGTGCAGCAGACGATGATCGCGCCGCCGCGTTGCCGGATGGGACCGATCACCGAGGCCGAGCGTGCCCAGGTGCGCGCCGGCAGTCCGGTCGGCAGCCGCTACGACACCGCGTTCAACCGCGAATCGGCCGCCGAACTGCTGGCCCAGCGCGCGCAGAAGACGGTCGAGCAGGCGCAGGCTCCCGCCGCGCGCAGCCGCGAGCAGGACGAAGCGCAGGAAGGCGGTTTCGGCCAGGCGATCAAGGATGCGATTTTCGGCACCAAGCGCCGCCAGGGCATGATCGAGACCATGGCCAAGCAGACCACGCGTACCGTCGGCACCAAGCTGGGCAACCAGATCGTGCGCGGCCTGCTGGGTGGCATCTTCGGCGGCAAGCGCTGATCTGTCGCTGCCGGGGTCAGAGCCCTTTCCGCTGGAAAGGGATCCGCCCCCTCTCCCCTTCGTCATCCAGAAAAGAAGTCGTACTGCATGTCCCGTTGGCGTCCCCCCGCAGAAAAAAGCACCGCCCTGATCACCGCCTCCGGCCACGCTCGATTGAAGGCCGAACTGGATGACCTGTGGCGTGTGCGGCGCCCCGAGGTGGTGAAGGCACTGGCCGCCGCCGCTGCAGAAGGCGACCGTTCGGAAAACGCCGAGTACACCTACCGCAAGAAGCAGCTGGGCGAGATCGATCGTCGCGTGCGCTACCTGACCAAGCGGTTGGAATCGCTGCGCGTGGTCGACACCACACCGACCGATCCGCAGGCGGTGTTCTTCGGTGCGTGGGTAGAACTGGAGAACGTGGACAGTGGCGACACCAGCCGCTATCGCATTGTCGGCCCGGATGAGACCGATGCGGGATTGGGTTGGATCAGCATCGATTCGCCGCTGGCGCGTGCGCTGCTGAAGAAACGGCTGGATGATGAATTTTCGGTGGAACTGCCCGGTGGCCAGTTCACCTTTGCAGTGATCGGGGTGGAGTACCCGCCGTTGTAGAGCCGAGCCCATGCTCGGCTGATGGGCAAACGCAGCCGAGCATGGCTCAGCTCTACAACGGCAACAGCGCCAGCGGCGGCGGGTACTGGCGGCCAGCACGCAGCGGGCGGAAATAGCTGGTATCTGCATAGAAGGCAGCGTCCTGCACCTGGTGCCAGCCAGGAATGCCAGCCAGCGGCAGGGGCCGCAGTTGCAAGGGATCGGTCACTGCCCTGCCCTCAGCGATGGCCGCGGTCACTGCGTCAACGCAGGCATCATCGACTTCGCCCTGCACCACCACGCACTTGCCAACCAGCAATCGCCCCGGCAGCAGTGCCTGTTCCATCAGCGCGTGCCCGAATACCGCAGCGATGGCGATGTCGCCGCTCAGCCAGTGTCTCGATTCGAACAGCGCACACCAGTCGTGCACATTCCAGGCAGCCAGCAGCGTGTGATTGCGCACGCGCACGATCACACCGGTTTCGTCGAACTGGGTCAGTGCCGCCTGCGCGCGATTGCGCTGGCCCGGCGGCATGGCCTCGATATGCCGGCATTGCTGCGCATTGAGCGCCAGCTTGAGCTGCGGGTAGCGGGCCCACACCAGTGCATTAAACAGGTCATGCCAGTTGTCGGCGCGGGTGGCAATACAGCCCTGCGCGATGCGGGCTTCATAGTGCAGGCCGTCTGCCAGCAGCGTGGCATCCTGCTCGACCAGCTGCTTGCCGGGCAGTGCGAGGCGTGCCTCGATCGCTGCAATGGACGGCCACTCCGGGCCTTCCAACAGATCACGAACATCGCGCAATCCGGTAAATACAGGGTGCGCGAACACCTGCGGATCGACCGCCGCACGCGGCGGCGGCACGAAGCGGCGAACACCGCTGCCGTCACCGGCGGCGGTCGTCGCTGCGGTCACAGCATCTTGAGATCGAATGCCGGACGGGTGGCGACCGGCAGCGCATCACCGTACAGGTCGTGCTCGTCGCTCTCGGTGATCTCCACGTCGACGAACTCGCCCACGCGCAGCGGCACCTGGTCGGCGTTCTGGATATGCACCAGACCATCGATCTCCGGGGCATCGGCCTTGGAACGGGCCACGGCGATATCGCCTTCGATGGCGTCGACCAGGCACTGCTGCACGGTGCCGATCTTGGCTTCCAGGCGCGCAGCGGAAATCTGCGCCTGCTTCTCCATGAAGCGGGCCAGGCGTTCCTGCTTCACTTCCTCCGGCACGGCGTCGGGCAGGTCGTTGGCGGTGGCACCCTCGACCGGCGAATAGGCGAACGCGCCGACGCGGTCCAGCTGCGCTTCGTCGAGGAACGACAACAGCTCTTCGAACTCGGCCTCGGTCTCGCCCGGGAAGCCGACGATGAAGGTCGAACGCACGGTGATGTCCGGCGCGATGCGGCGCCAGTTCTGCACACGCTCCAGGGTCTTCTCAACCGCGCCCGGACGCTTCATCAGGCGCAGGATGCGCGGGCTGGCGTGCTGGAACGGAATGTCCAGGTACGGCAGGATGCGGTTCTCGGCCATCAGCGGCACCACCTCGTCCACGTGCGGGTACGGGTAGACGTAGTGCATGCGCACCCACGCATCCAGCTCGGACAGGCCTTCGCACAGTGCCTTCAGGCGGGTCTGGTAGGCCTTGTCGCGCCACATCTTCTCGGCGTACTTCACGTCCACGCCGTAGGCCGAGGTGTCCTGCGAAACCACCAGCAGCTCGCGCACGCCGCCACGCACCAGGCGCTCGGCTTCGCGCAGCACCTCATCCACCGGGCGCGAGACCAGCTTGCCGCGCATCGACGGAATGATGCAGAAGCTGCACTTGTGGTTGCAGCCTTCGGAAATCTTCAGGTACGCGTAATGCCGCGGGGTCAGCTTGATGCCGTAGTCAGGCACCAGATCCACGAACGGGTCGTGCTTGGGCGGCAGCGCTTCGTGCACGGCCTCCATCACGCTCTGGTAGTCCTGCGGGCCGGACACCGCCAGCACGTTCGGGTAGGCCTCGCGGATCTGTTCCGGGCGCTTGCCCAGGCAGCCGGTGACGATCACCTTGCCGTTCTGGTTCATCGCCTCGCCGATCGCGTCCAGCGACTCGGTCACCGCCGAATCGATGAAGCCACAGGTGTTGACCACCACCACATCGGCCGAATCGTAGGACGGGACGATGTCGTAGCCTTCCGAGCGGAGCTGGGTAAGGATGCGCTCGGAATCGACAAGGGCCTTCGGGCAGCCAAGACTGACGAAGCCGACTTTGGGGTTCAGCTGGGACATGGAATTGCGGGACTCTGGGGGCCTGGGCCCCTGCCGTCGTGGCAGGGGTTCCTGGGGGCCGGGGCCTGAAAGGGCGCCAGTATACCGGGGTTGGCGGCCTCGCTCTGAATGACCAGCCGCCCGATCACGCACAGCCGCTGACATCGCGCTAACCCACGCAGCACCGACAATGCTGGTCTGTTCCCTGCAATGAGGTAGAAGCGATGGCCGAGTGGATCACCCTGGATACGCATCACGGCCCGGTACGGGCCTGGCAGGCCCTGCCGGAAGGCACCGCGCGTGGCGGCCTGGTGGTGGTGCAGGAAATCTTCGGCGCCAACCCGCACATCCGCGGCGTGGCCGAGCGCTTCGCGGCCGAAGGCTATGCGGTGCTGGCGCCTTCGTTCTTCGACCTCATCGATGGTGCCGAGGCTGATCCGGATGCCCTGCCCTACGACGCCGACGGCGTGAAGCAGGGGCTGGAACGGGTCAGTGCGCTGGGCATGGAAAAGGCGCTGGAGGTGGTCCGTGCTGCGGCAACCCGGCTGGCCCCCTACGGCAAGGTCGGCACCGTCGGCTACTGCTGGGGCGGCAGCGTCGCCCTGCTGTCCGCGCTGCGCCTGGGCCTGCCCTCGGTCAGCTACTACGGTGCGCGCAACGTCCAGTTTCTGGATGAGACGCCCAAGGCCCCGGTGATCTTCCACTTCGGCGCCCAGGACCGCAGCATCCCGCCGGAGGCTGTGCAGGCCCACCGCGAGAAGCTGCCGCAGATGGCCACCTACGTCTATCCGGCCGATCACGCCTTCAACCGGGAGGTCGGACATGCGTATGATCCAGACAGCGCCGCCCTGGCGCTGCAACGCACCCTGGACTTCTTCTCGGAGCATCTTGGATGAGCGAATTCGAACTCGATTCACGCCTGGCCACCGATAGCGTGCTGGTGGCCGAAGGACCGTTGTCGCAAGTGCGGCTGATGAACGACGAACGATTTCCCTGGCTGGTGCTGGTACCGCGCCTGGCCGGGGTGACCGAGTGGATCGAGCTGGACGGCGAGCAGCAGGACAAGCTGCGCACCGAGCTCAACCGCGCCTGCAAAGCCCTGAAGGGCGCCGACGGGGTGGAGAAGATCAATATCGGAGCGCTGGGCAACATCGTGCGCCAGCTGCATTTCCATGTGATCGGCCGCCATGACGGCGACCCTGCGTGGCCGGGACCGGTCTGGGGCAGCGGCCCGGCGCACCGCTACGAGCCGGCGGCGCTGGACCAGCATGTCGCCTACTGGAAGGAACGGCTAGGATATCCGGCCCAGTCCTGAGCCGTTGCCGACCGATGCGATTCAACCTCGTTGCCGCCGTCCTGCTGATCCTGATCGGCCTGTTCATGCTCGCCAGCAACCTCGGCTGGACGCACCTGAACCTGTCCAAGCTGCTGCTGACCTGGTGGCCGGTGGCACTGGTGGGCGTCGGCATCGCGATGCTGTTCGGTCGCGGGAAATGAGGTAGCGCCGGGCCATGCCCGGCGAGCGCAGCGCGCGGCCCCACAAACGGAAACGCCGGGCATGGCCCGGCGCTACCGATACGCGCTGACGCAGGCAGTCAGGTCCGCGGCAGGGTCACGCCGGTCTGGCCCTGGTACTTGCCACCACGATCACGATACGACGTCTCGCAGACGTCATCGGCCGCTGCCTGGAAGAACAGCATCTGCGCGACGCCTTCATTGGCATAGATGCGCGCCGGCAGCGGCGTGGTGTTGCTGAACTCAAGGGTCACGTGGCCCTCCCACTCCGGCTCCAGCGGGGTCACGTTGACGATGATGCCGCAGCGCGCGTAGGTGCTCTTGCCCAGGCACACCACCAGGGTGTCGCGCGGAATGCGGAAGTACTCAACGGTACGCGCCAGCGCGAAGCTGTTCGGCGGAATGATGCACTCGTCGGCGGTGATGTCGACGAAGCTGCCCGAGTCGAAGTGCTTGGGATCGACGATGGTCGAGTTGATGTTGGTGAACACCTTGAACTCGCGCGAGCAGCGCACGTCATAGCCATAGCTGGACGTGCCATAGCTGACGATGCGCTCGCCGTTGGCCTGCTTGACCTGCCCTGCCTCGAACGGCTCGATCATGCCGTGCTGCTCGGACATGCGGCGGATCCAACGGTCACTCTTGATGCTCATGCTCTGTCCTGTTGAACGAGGGGGAATCCGGGCTGCGCCCGAGGCGGCGATTCTACAGGCCAGCTCCGTAGACCGGCCATGCCGTCGCTCACGGCGCACAGGAACGGTGGCGCACCGCCAGGCCCCGGGGAGCCGCAGTCGATGCCGAATAACAAATGAGACTAACGCCGCCCATGAATTTCACTTACCACATATCCGTGTCCATTTCCATCGCAGCCTTTCATCTGAAACAAACTGAAATAAAAAAATATTTCTCATTTATTTCAACAACATAACTCAATATTCGACGCTCGCCCTGGACATGAGCGCCAGATGAATATTGCAGGAACAAGAATTCATCGTTACGGTTTCATTCATCCTGAACGATTCGTTCAGGTAACCCTGAAACGAACCGACTTCCCTCTGCAACCGCAAAGGAACACGATGAATCTGAACGTCAATGGACGCGTCCTGAAGCGCACCGCACTCGCGGTCGTCCTGGCCGCAATGGCTGGCACCAGCTATGCCCAGAGCACTGCGGGCGACATCATCGGCACGGCTTCGTCCGCCGACAAGATCCAGGTGAAGAGCCTGGCCTCGGGTGCGACCCGCGAAACCACTGTCAGCAGTGACGGTCGATTCCGCCTGTCACAGCTGCCAACCGGCACTTACGAGGTCATCAGCTACAGCGGTGGCACCCAGGTAGGCAGCACCCGCGTGAACGTCGTCGCCGGGCAGACCACCACGGCGACCTTTGCCGCCGGCAACGCCACGTCGCTGGAAACAGTCAACGTGCGCGCCACCGGCACCGCACCGATCGACCTGAGCAGTGTTGAAACCCGCACCACATTCACCGCCGAGCAGCTCAACTCCCTGCCGGTAGGTCGCGACGTCACCAGCGTTTCGCTATTGACTCCCGGCACGGTCGCCTCCAGTGGCTACTTTGGCCCGGCGTCCTTCGGCGGCGCGTCGGCTGCGGAAAACAGCTATTACGTCAACGGCTTCAACGTCACAAATCTGTACGACAGCCTGTCGTTCTCGGAGATTCCGTATCAGGCGATCGACCAGCTGGATGTGCAGACCGGCGGTTACGGCGCCAAATACGGCCTGTCCACCGGCGGTGTGACCAGCGTCAACGTGAAGCGCGGCACCAACGAATGGAAGGGGGGCTTCTCCTGGACAGGCGCGCCGGACTGGGGCCGTTCGAAGATTCCGAACTCGCACCGCAATGACGGCCAGATCTTCCGTGACTACAGCAGCTCGGCCAGTTCATCCAATGTCTACTCGGCCTGGGCCGGTGGCCCGCTGATCGAAGACAAGCTGTTCGTCTTCGCAATGGGGCAGTTCAGCAACTCCAAGAGCACCACCTATGGCAGCCGCTCCGAGTACAGCAATGCCAGCGTCGGCGGCACCTCCTACGACTATGAAGTAAAGACTCCGTACTGGCTGTTGAAGGTCGACTGGTATCTCAACGAGAACAACCACCTCGAGTACACCGGCTTCGACAACAGCAACCGCTACACCTACGACTACTACAACAACGTCTACAACGTCGCGGACGAACGTTCCAACCGGACCACCTACAAGGGTCAGCTGGTTGGCAAGCGCGGTGGCCAGACCGACATCTTCAAGTGGACCAGCTACCTGACCGACAACCTGACCGCATCGCTGCAGTATGGGCAGATGCGCAACCAGGCATCGGAATTCACCATCGACCCGAAGGGCGTGATGAGTTCGTACAACGGTGACGTGCATTCACCCGATGGCGCCTGCCCGTACGTCGTCTACAACGGCACCGTGATCGGATGCTCGGTGGCCAGTCAGGTCGACCTGATGGGCGGCAAGAACGAGCGCAAGGGCGGCAAGCTCGATTTCGAATGGCAACTGGGCGACCACCGCGTGGCCTTCGGCTATGGCAACGAAAAGTGGGATTCCCGCCAGGGTACCGCCTACTCCGCCGGTGCCTACTGGAGCATCAATTCCGCCAGCAAGACCGCGGTCCGCACCAACTACCGCACGGGTGGCAGCGTCCGCATCGAGCAGAACTCCTGGTACCTGCAGGACAACTGGCAGGTCACCGACAACTTCATGCTGTACCTCGGTGTCCGCAACGATTCGTTCAAGAACAAGAACTCCGACAACATCACCTTCGTCAAGCAGGACAACATCTGGCAGCCGCGCCTGGGCTTCTCCTGGGATACCACCGGCGACGGTCGCAGCAAGCTGTTCGGTTCGCTGGGCCGCTACTCGCTGCCGATCGCAGCCAACGTCGCGCTGCGCGCCGCCAGTGCCTCCTACTACACCGCCGACTACTACACCTATCTGGGCTCCTATGATCCGGTGTCGGGCAAGCCGAATGTCGCGCCGACGCCCTACCGCAGTGAGGTCTACAACGGCGAGAACGGCACCCTCCCGGATCCGCATGCCGTTGCCAGCCGCGGCCTGAAGCCGTTCACCCAGGACGAAGCCATTCTCGGCTACCAGTACCAGCTGTCGAGTGCCAACGATTTCCTCAATGACTGGACTGTCGGCATCAAGGCAACCTATCGCAAGCTGCACAACGTCATCGACGACACCTGCGATTCGCGTTCGATCTACAACGCAGCAAAGGCCGCCGGTTACGACCTTTCCGGGTGGGACAGCGAATGGGCCGTGCCGGGCAACCTGCCGGGCTGCTATCTGTTCAACCCGGGCAAAGATCTGAACCTGTCGCTGGATGTGGATGGGGATGGCAAGCCGGATTCGATCAGCGTTCCAGGCAGCCAGCTGGGCCCCAAGGCCGAGCGCACCTACAAGGCGCTCACCCTGAGCGCCGACAAGCGCACCGACCGCTGGTACGCCAGCCTGTCCTACACCTGGTCGAAGCTGGACGGCAACTACGAAGGCCTGGTGAAGAGCAGCAACGGCCAGGATGATACCGGCACCACCTCCGACTTCGACTTCCCGGAGATCATGTATGGCGCCAATGGCTACCTGTTCAATGACCACCGCCATTCGATCAAACTGTTCGGCTCGTACGACTTCACCCCGGAATGGCAGCTGGGCCTGAACATCCAGGCACAGTCGGGCTCCCCGATCAGCTGCTTCGGCGGCGGCTTCGACGGCGACGAAGGTACCTTCGGCACGGAGTACGGCTATGGTGCTGCTTTCCACTACTGCAACGGCGAACTGTCACCGCAAGGGAAGTCCGGGCGTACGCCGTGGACGGTCAATGTCAGCCCGAGCCTGACCTACCGCCCGAACTGGCTGTCCGGCCTGAGCATCCAGGCATCGGTGCTCAATGCCTTCAACAACATCAAGCCGGTGCAGGTCTACGAAGTCACCGAGAATGTGGATTACGGCCGCGTCTACAACGACTACGGCGTAGGCAAGTACTACACCACGCCGCGCTACGTCCGCTTCCAGGTCCAGTACGACTGGTAATCGGACAACTCTCCAGGAAAGCTCCAACTTGCCGCCGGCCTTGCGCCGGCGGCTTTTTCTTTGCAGCTGTGATCAGAGCAGCGACGACAGGATTGGAATCGAAGCACGCGGGCGCTTGCCTACCTCTTCGATCAGGCGCTGCGCGGCATGGCGGTAGGCCTGGGCCGGGACCGAATCGGGCTGCGCCACGGTGATCGGCGTACCAGCGTCGCCCTGCTCACGGATGCCGATCTGCAGCGGCAGCGAACCCAGCAGCGGCACACCGTACTGCGCTGCCATGCGCTCGCCACCGCCCTCGCCGAACAGATGCTCGACGTGCCCACAGTTGCTGCAGGTGTGCACCGCCATGTTCTCGACGATGCCCAGCACCGGCACTTCGACCTTCTCGAACATCTTCAGCGCCTTCTTCGCATCCAGCGTGGCAATGTCCTGCGGCGTGGTGACGATCACTGCACCGGCCAGCGGAATCTTCTGGGTCAGGGTCAGCTGGATGTCACCGGTACCCGGCGGCAGGTCGATCAGCAGAAAGTCCAGGTCGTCCCACAGGGTGTCGTTGAACAGCTGGGTCATCGCCGACGTGGCCATCGGCCCACGCCAGATCATCGGCGTGTCTTCTTCAATCAGGTAGCCGATCGACATCGTATCCACACCGAACGCACGCAGCGGCTCAATGCTCTTGTTGTCGGGGCTTTCCGGGCGGCCAGACAGGCCAAGCATGGCCGGCACGCTTGGGCCGTAGATGTCCGCATCGAGTACGCCTACGCGTGCACCAAGCTGCTGCAGCGCCACTGCCAGGTTCACCGACGTGGTGGACTTGCCGACACCGCCCTTGCCCGATCCCACCGCGATCACGTTGCGGATGCGCGCATGTGGCGTGAGTCCCTTCTGGACCTGGCTGGCATGGGGACGGCGGGGAGAACTGTTCACAACGAGCACCGGCGGGGTCAGGGGGATAACCCAGCATCATACAAGCTGGACGTAGCCTGACTGAAATTCAGGATTGCTACAGATTCGTGCACAGATTGTTAAGTTCATGTTACGTTCGCAAAGCACTGTTTTTGGCTGCAGGGCTGGCTTTCCAGCGCGCACGATGGCGCATGCGCAGTGCCGTTTTTGTTATTTGCTCTTTATTGGAACTACATGAACTACGTAAGCAACACCGCACGTCGCAGTACGCTCTCCGTCGCCCTGATCACCGCTCTGATGGCCGCCGCCCCGGCAATGGCCCAGGACAAGGCGACCAACCTGGACAAGATCACCGTCACCGGTTCGCTGATCCCGCAGACCCAGGTTGAAACCCAGACCCCGGTGATGTCCATCACCTCCGAAGACATCCAGGCACGCGGCTTCACCAGCGTTGCCGAAGTCCTGCAGCAGTCCTCGCTGACCACCGGCGGCCTGCAGGGCGGCCAGACCTCGGGTGCCTTCACCCAGGGCGCCGAAGCCTCCGGCATGTTCGGCCTGAACCCGGGCTACACCAAGTACCTGATCAACGGCCGCCCGATGCTTTCGTATCCGGCGCTGTACAACGGCAGCGAGTCGTTCAACAACCTCAGCGGCATCCCGGTCGACATCGTCGAGCGCATCGAAGTGCTGCCGGGTGGCCAGTCCTCCCTGTACGGTTCGGATGCCATCGCCGGCGTCGTCAACATCATCCTGAAGGAGCGCATGGACGGCGGCACGATGACCGTCCGTGGCGGCACCTATACTGAAGGTGGCGGCAGCAACCTGCGCATCAGCGGCGCGCATGGCTTCACCGCCGTCGACGGCCGCTTCAACGCACTGGTCAACGTCCAGTACGAAAAGGGCAACCCGATCTGGGGTTACCAGCGCGATATCACCCGCCAGAACAACCCGGTCGGCTTCAGCCCGCAGGCTCCGTCGAATGACTTCCTGGTCACCGGCGGCGGCAAGTACTACATGATGGACCCGAGCCGTTGCGCCAACGTCGCCGGCCTGTACGACGGCACCACCACCGTCGGCTTCCGCGAAGGCAAGGGTGAATCCTGCGGCTCGATCTACAGCGCGGGTTACAAGACGCTGAAGAATTCCAAGGACAGCGGTCAGTTCTACTCGACCATGACCTTTGATGTGAACGACAACCTGCAGCTGTTCGCCGACGTGCTGTACAGCAAGGAGAAGACCGAGTTCACCTCCGGCTCCAGCGCCCTGTGGTGGGGCACGCAGTCGGGCATGGGCGGCTTCTACGACCAGGGCCTGGGCAAGGTCGTGAACCTGCAGCGCGCCTTCGCGCCGGAAGAAATCGGCGTCGGCGACTACAACAACATCCTCAATGCCGACCGCAGCCGTTCCTACCAGGTCACCCTGGGTGCGAAGGGCATGTTCGGTGACTGGGACTACAGCGCCAGCTTCACCCGTGGCGAGTACCGCCTGGACCAGGACCGCTTCGTGCGCTGGAAGGACAAGATCAACGGCTTCTTCGCCGATCGCGTCCTCGGCCAGGAACTGGGCACCTACATCGACCCGACTACCGGTGGCAAGTTCGGCATCTACAATCCGAACTATGCGGCGTTCTACTCGCCAATCACCCCGGAAGAGTTCGGTAGCTTCACCGGCTACGGCACCCATCACAGCAAGACCTGGCAGAATCTGGGGCGCGTGCAGCTGACCAACGGCTCGCTGTTCAGCCTGCCGGGCGGTGACGCCGGCCTCGCCGTGGTCCTGGAGGGTGGCAGCGAAGGCTGGAACTACTCCCCGAACCAGTCGTTCATCGACGGCAACGTCTGGGGCACCACCGCCGTGGCCGGCGCCGGCCACCGCAGCAACTATGCGGTGACGTCCGAACTGCGCATGCCGCTGCACGACATGGTGACGGTCAGCGCCTCGGGCCGCTATGACGCCTTCAAGATCGCCGACAGCACTGTCGACAAGGCCACCTACAGCATCGGTGTCGAGTTCCGTCCGCTGGAAAGCCTGCTGTTCCGCGGCAAGTACGGCACCGCCTTCCGCGCGCCGACCCTGTCCGATGCGTTCCAGGGCATGAGCGGTTCGTACTCGTCCAGCCAGAACGACTACTACCGCTGCAACCAGGCGGGCTTCGGGCTGAACGACGACCTGTGCCCGTACTACAAGAACACCTCGGTCTACAGCGAAAAGTCCGGCAATCCGGACCTGAAGCCGATCACCGCCGACGTGTGGAGCGCGGGCGTTGTGTGGGCACCGGTCAGCAACTTCTCGCTGTCGGTTGACTACTACAACTGGAAGATCAAGAACGAGGTCAAGACCCTGAGCAGCGACCAGCTGCTGCTGGCCGAGTACGCCTGCGCCACCGGTGCGGTGAACAACACCTCGGCCAGCTGCCAGGATGTTGCCAACTGGATCACTCGTGACAACGCCGGTGCGATCACCCGGGTCTACACTCCGAAGCTGAACGTGGCCAGCCAGAACCTGGAAGCCGTCGCCGTCAGCGCGAAGTACCAGCAGGACATCGGCCGTTTCGGCTCGCTGAACTTCTCCGGCAACTACACCAACATGCTGAAGCGTGAGCTGCAGCCGCTGCCGGGTGCCCAGAAGATCGACCTGCTGAGCGACCCGTACAACATGTACTACTACGACAACTACGCCAAGGTGCGTGGCGACCTGTCGGTGGCATGGAACATCGACAAGTTCACCACCACCGTGTACGCGAACTACGTCGGCAGCACGCCGAACTACGTCGCCTACCTGGGCCGTAGCTACGACTACACCAACCGCTACGGCGCCAAGGCCGGCAAGTGGGGCTCGTACACCACGTACAACATGAGCTTCGCCTACCGCGCACAGGAAGACCTGACCCTGTCGCTGATGGTCAACAACGTCTTCAACAAGATGCCGACCGGCCAGCGCTACAGCTACGAGGGTACCGACGGCTCCCCGTACAACAGCGCCTTCTACAGCATCTACGGCCGTTCCATCCAGGCTCAGATGAAGTACGACTTCGGCAAGTAATCCCGTCGTTTTCCGGACTTCGTGTCTGGACCAGGCCCCGCTTCGGCGGGGCCTTTTTTTGGCACTGAACAAACCGGAAAATAATCGAATGAGTGTCTCGATTATTAATCACCCTCATTTGATCGAAATTCATTCCGCCATACTCAGCAAAACCAGACAATATTCGTAAGTTATTGTTTTAAAAAACAAGGAAGCGGAATTGTGACGGCACCCGTCAACCTCGGTGACAAATCGGCGCATTTCAAATTAAGTGCATGTTAGGTTTCAGCCACCGCGCGCGGCATGATCCGCTGACGCGGGCGAACAGAAACCGAGCCCTTGGAAGGGAAAACGCGTTCTTACGATCACACGGAGTAATCGCATGTCTCGCAGTCGCTTCTTGTTCTCACGCCACCCGCTCACCAGTGCCGTGCTCAGCGGCTTGTTCCTTGCCAGCGCCAGCACTGTCGCGCTCGCTCAGGAAAGCAAGAGCGCGGCCACCAACCTTGACCGCGTCACGGTCACCGGGTCGCTGATTCCGCAGACGCAGATCGAAAACCAGACGCCGGTGCTGACAATCAGCGCCGAAGCGATCCAGGCGCGCGGCTTCTCCAGCGTCGCTGAAGTGCTGCAGCAGTCCTCGCTGACCACCGGCGGCCTGCAGGGCGGCCAGACCTCCGCGTCGTTCACCCAGGGCGCCGAAGCGGCCGGCATGTTCGGCCTGAATCCGGGCTACACCAAGTACCTGATCAACGGCCGCCCGATGCTCTCCTACCCGGCGCTGTACAACGGCAGCGACGCGTTCAACAACATCAGTGGCATTCCGATCGACATCGTCGACCGCATTGAAGTCCTGCCAGGCGGTCAGTCGTCGCTCTACGGTTCGGACGCGATCGCCGGCGTGGTCAACATCATCCTCAAGGAACGCATGGACGGCGGCACCCTGAACGTGCGTGGCGGCGCGTACTCGGATGGCGGCGGCGCCAGCTTCCGCGTGAGCGCGGCCAACGGCTTCAACAGCCGCGACGACCGCTTCCGCGCACTGGTCAACGTGCAGTACGAAAAAACCAACCCGATCTGGGGCTACCAGCGCGACATCACCACGCAGAACAATCCCCGGGGCTACACCCGCCAGCTCCCCTCGAACGACTTCCTGGTCTTCGATGCGGAAACCGACGACTTCCTGATGATGGACCCGAACAACTGCGCCGGCGTTGCCGGCCAGTTCGACGGCACCACCATCCTCGGTACACGCCGCGCTGGACAATCATGCGGCTCCGCGTTTGGCGCGGGTTACAAGACGATCAAGAACAGCAAGGAAAGCAGCCAGTTCTATTCGTCGCTGACCTACGATGTGAATGACAACCTGCAGCTGTTCGGCGACGTCCTCTACAGCTACGAAACCGTCAAGTACAACACCGGTGCCGGCTACAACTACTGGGGCACGGATATCAGCATGGGTCCGTTCTTCGATCAGTCCAGCGGTCGATATCTGGGCCTGCAGCGCGTGTTCGCCCCCGAAGACATCGGCGGCGGTGGCTACCGCGACATCATGAATACCGACCGCAGCAAGTCCTATCAGGTCACGTTCGGCGCGCGCGGTTCGATCGGCAGCAACTGGGATTACGAGGCCAGCATCACCCGCGGCGAGTACAAGCTCAATGAGCGCGGCTATGCGCGCTGGAACGATCCGATCAACAACTGGTTCGCCGACAACGTGCTGGGTCCGGTGCTGGGCGAAACCGATGATGGCTACAGCATCTACAACCCGAATTGGAACGCCTTCTATTCCAAACTGCCAGACGGGGCGTTCCAGAGCTTCACCGGTTTCACCACCAGCCGCAGCCGCACCTGGCAGACCCAGACCCGGGCCCAGCTCACCAACAGTTCGTTGTTCAAGCTGCCCGGTGGTGATGCCGGCTTTGCGGCAGTGGTCGAGGGCGGCAGTGAAGGCTGGGACTACACCCCGGATGTGCGCCTGACCGACGGCACCGTGTTCGGAACCACCTCCGTGGCCGGCAATGGCCACCGCAGCAACTATGCGGTGACCGGCGAACTTCGACTGCCACTGCACGACATGCTGACGGTGACGGCCTCGGGTCGGTATGACAACTTCAAGATCGCCGGCCATACCGTCGACAAGCCAACCTACAGTATCGGCGTCGAGTTCCGGCCCTTCGAAAGCCTGCTGGTCCGCGGCAAGTACGGCACCGCGTTCCGAGCACCCTCCCTGCCCGATGCTTTCCAGGGCAAGAGCGGCTACTACGCCAATGGCTCCAAGGACTATTACCGCTGCGGCCAGCTCGGTTTCGATCCGTCCAACACGGTGGACTGCCGCTATGGCAGCGTGTCGGTGTTCGGCACGCAGTCGGGCAATCCGGCACTGAAGCCGATCACTGCCGATGTGTGGAACGCCGGGCTGGTGTGGGCGCCGATCAACAATCTGTCGGTGTCGCTGGACTACTACAACTGGAAGATCAAGAACGAGGTCAATACCCTCAGTTCCGACCAATTGCTGCTGGCCGAGTACTACTGCCGCAACGGCCTGACCAACACCGCGGGCGCCACCTGTGACGAGGTGGCCAACTGGGTCACCCGTGACGCCACCGGCGCCCTGGAGGAGATCTACACACCGAAGCTGAACGTGGCGCGCCAGAACCTCGAGGCGCTCACCGCGAGCTTCAAGTACGTGCAGGACATCGGCCGCTTCGGCTCCCTGCAGTTCGCCAGCAACTACACCAACATGCTCAAGCGCGAACTGCAGCCGCAGCTCAATGATCCGTTCCTGGATCTGCTCGGCAACCCGTACGCAATGTGGGTATATGACTCCTACGCCAAGGTCCGCGCCGACGGTTCGATCGGCTGGGCGTTGGACAAGTTCACCACCACCCTGTACTTCAACTACATCGGTCGCACGCCGAACTACATGTCCTACCTGGGGCGCGGCTACGACTTTGTCGACCCGACGTCCGGCTACAAGGCCGGCAAGTGGGGCTCGTACACCACCTACAACCTGAGCGTAAGCTATCGCGCGATGGACAACCTGACGTTCTCGCTGATGGTCAACAACCTGTTCAACAAGGTGCCGGACAACCAGCAGCACTCCTACGCCGGCAACATCGACGTGCCCTACAACAACTCCCTGTACAACGCCTACGGACGGGCGATCTATGTGCAGGCGCAGTACGACTTCGGCAGGAAGTAAGCCCATTCCCTGTTGAACGCCCCGCCCTCGCGGGGCGTTCCTGCAGCGCACCAGGACCCTGCTTCGGCGCCCCTTCCGACCAATACGCTGAATAGAACTTAAGTATTTACTTGCTTGCAATAGCTTTCTGAAGAGTCCCGGAATCAAACCATGCCGACCGGGCACCACTCCCAAGGCCGTTAGATGTGAACGGAATGAATTCAAGAGATTCCACTCGACGCATTGGAAGCACCTCGACCTCAATCCACTGAGCTCCGCACTGGCCTCAATTCTGGATGCCTCGGCCACTGCGTCCGCCTTCGCTCGTTACGGAAGCGGCCAGGGAAAGGCCGCTGGCCACCACGCTCCCAAGCTGGACCAAGTCATAACTACCCGAAGGCCAACTTGACCGGTCGCTACGCTACGTCGGCGGCGTCGAACCACTGGCAAAAGACGCTGCCGCCTCGTGCATTCTCGAGGTGACACCGCAAGGCGGCCTGCCCGGACCGGCAGCAGGTGGTGAGATGTCCCACCTTGCAAGCCAGTCCGGCCAAACCCTGACCGCCTCCCTCCTGCAGCTGAACGCTCAACGCAGGCATGTAGGGCAAAACAGCCCCTTGGGTTCCCGTCTGCGGACCTTTCCCACGCAAAGCCAACCGCCGCTTTGCGCAAAGTCAGTCTTAACAGCCCATTCAGCATCCCCTTTCCGATCTCGATGGCGTGATTACAACTGATACCAAGTGACTGTATTTGTTGCAATTTTATGTAGCTAGCTGATGCGAAATGTGTCAATGCATGCCGTAAATGGCCACTTTGCGTTAAGGGCATGTTAGGTTCGCGTCAAGTCAGGACGACATCTGAACATCAACATAACAATCGCATGGAAGCGAAAGAATTTTGTCCACTAGGGGGATTCACTCGATGACGTACCACCGCACTCCCGGCCGCCAGCCGCTGACCAACGCTCTACTGATCGGTCTGATGATGACTGCCGCAGGCCCGGCCCTGGCCCAGGAAGCCAGCTCCGGCTCCAACCCGGTCGATCTGGACCGCGTCAGCGTGACCGGCTCGCGCATTGCGCGTACGGGCTTCGTGACCTCTTCACCGGTTACCGCCATTACCGCTGAAGAAATCCGCCAGACCGGCGCGCTGACCATCAGCGACCTGATGAACAAGATGCCGCAGCTGGCACCGTCGTTCACCCTCGGCAACTCCACCCGCTACATCGGTACCGCCGGCCTGGGCCTGATGGACCTGCGTGGCATGGGCTACGACCGCACCCTGGTGCTGGTCAACGGCCGCCGCCATGTCGGCGCCAACCCGGGCAGCACCTCTGTCGACGTCAACACCATTCCAGTGGAGTGGATCGAACGCGTTGAAGTGATCACCGGTGGCGCCTCGGCCATCTACGGCGCGGACGCCGTGGCCGGTGTGGTCAACTTCATCATGAAGAAGAACTACGAAGGTTTCGAAGCCCGCGCCCAGAAGGGCATCGCGGGTGAAGGCGGCTTCAACCGCGGCTTCGTGTCGGCCACGGCGGGCACCAACTTCGCCGACGGCCGCGGCAATGTGGCCGTCGCCGTCGAGTACAGCGAGCAGGGTCGTTTCGGCCGTGGCGACCGTTCGATCGGTCAGCGCTACGACGTGACCGTGCCCAATCCGAACTTCGACAGCACCAAGCCGCCGAGCGAGAGCAACCCGCAGACCGTCCTGGCACGTCCGGGTGGCAACTACTCCACCTCCTACGGCGGCACCTTCGACCTGGGCGGCAAGTTTGATTTCACCAAGCCGGGCACCTACCAGTACCGCTACCACTTCAATCCGGACGGCAGTTTCAGCCGCAACCGCTTCGATGGCCCGGTGGTCAGCCCGAGCACCTGCGTCAACTGTGATTTCGCCGATCTGAACGCCGTTGCCGACCTGCAGCCGAAGTTCGACCGCGTCAGCGTCAACACCGTCGCCCACTTCGACCTGACCGACAAGCACCGCCTGTTCTTCGAAGGCAAGTACACCAAGACCGAATCGACCTTCTTCGGCCAGCCCGCTTTCGACAGCACCCTGCGTATCCGTCGTGACAACGCCTTCATCAGTCCGGAGCTGGGCGCGCTGATGGACGCCAACGGCGTCAACCAGTTGCAGATGGCCCGCTTCAACGTCGATGCCGGCCGCCGTGGTGAAGAGGTCAAGCGTGAGACCAAGCGCTTCGTCCTGGGCATCGAAGGCATGTTCGGCGACAACTGGAGCTACGAGGCTTCGGGCAACTATGGCGAGACCGAGATCAACCGCGTCAACGTCAACAACCGCATCAACGAGCGCTGGCAGGCCGGCCTGGATGCCGTCCGCGATCCGAGCGGCAAGATCGTCTGTCGTGTCGACCTCGACCCGAATGCCACCAACATCAATGCAGGTGGCCGCAAGTACAACCGCGACCTGATCGGCTCGGGCTGCATTCCGTTCAGCGTTCTGGGCAACGGTGCCGTGTCGCAGGAAGCGGCCGACTGGTTCAACACCCGTTCGCACTACTTCGGTAAGCTTCAGCAGACCGTGTTCAGCGCATCGGTGAACAACAGCTCGCTGTTCTCGCTGCCGGCCGGTGACGTCGGTATCGCGGCCGGCGTGGAATACCGCAAGGAAAAGAGCCTGGAGCGCACCGATCCGCTGGCGGCTTCCGGTGCCACCTTCCTCAATGCCATCAACGGCGGCGGCGGCTCGTACAACGTCAAGGAAGTGTTCGCCGAAACCAACATCCCGCTGCTGGCCGACATCCCGGGCATCCGCCGCCTGTCGCTGGACCTGGCTGGCCGCTATTCGGACTACAACACCATCGGTTCGACCAAGACCTGGAACGTCGGCCTGGATTGGGAAGTGATCCCGTCCCTGCGCGTCCGCGGTACCCTGGCCAAGGCCATCCGTGCTCCCAACATCGGTGAACTGTACGACGAGCAGTCGCAGAACTTCGCCACCATCAACGATCCCTGCAACACCAACGCCACCAACTCGAACCGTCCGGCCACCGCTGGCGATCCGGCACTGCGCGCCGCCAATTGCGCTGCGCTGGGCATTCCGGCCAACTGGGTTGACTCCTACAGTGCCAACCGTCCTGGCCTGAGCGGCGGCAACCCGGACCTGAAGCCGGAACGCGCCGAGTCCACCTCGATCGGCTTCGTCTGGCAGCCGGAGTTCTTCGAAGGCTTCGGCATGTCGGTCGACTACTGGCGCATCACCCTGAAGGATGCGATCGGCTCGGTCACCGCGCAGACGCTGGCCACGCGCTGCGTCGACTCGCCGGGGGGCATCAACAACTCCTTCTGCGACAAGATCAAGCGCGCACCGATCGGCGGCGCAACCGGGGCCAACGGCGCCGAGTTCCCGGCGTACAGCATCTACGACTGGACCGCACTGGCCGAGAACCTGGCCAAGAGCCGTCGTACCGGTATTGACCTGGAAATGAACTACGACTTCGGCATGTTCGGTGGCCACACCAACCTGCGCCTGGTCGGTACCCGCCTGCTGGAATCGCGTGAATGGGAGTTCCAGGACTTCCCGAGCGACTACAAGGAACGCTCGAACTACGTGACCAATCCGCGCTGGCGCGGTCAGTTCACCGCCAAGTACACGCTGGGCAACTTCCGCGCCAGCTGGGACATGGTGTACATCCATCGCAACCTGCGCGTGTTCCCGGAGAGCTACAACAGCAACCCGGGTTCGCAGAGCCCGATCTGGAACCCGTCGTACACCTACCACAACATGCAGATCGGCTACAAAATGGCTGATTCCGGTGTCGAGGTGTACCTGGGCGTGGACAACGTGTTCGACAAGGATCCGCCGGTCAACTACTTCGGTGCGGACCTCGGCTCGGCCTACTACGACAACGTTGGTCGCTTCATGTATATGGGCGTCAACTACAAGTTCTGATTCTTCCGGACTTGATGCAACCCGCAGACCCGGCTTTTGCCGGGTCTGCTTTTTTGTGCCCGTAAAGCCCCCCTTGCGCCCGGCCATGACCTTCGACACCCTTGCAGGGCAGGCCGGCGGCGTATCGTTCGGCCCACGGCCGTCCCGCGGCCCTTCCCTGACTCACTCGGCCTGGAGGCCATTCAAGTGACCCGTACTCCCAAGATCGTGCTGCTGACCCTGGCCGTTTCGGCCGCATTGGTTGGCTGCGGCAAGACTGAAGCCCCGGCCAAGGACGCCACCGCCTCCACGCCGGCTGCGACCGAAGCCACCCACTACACCCTGGACGAGAGCAAGCTGCCGGCCTACAACGCCTTCCAGCCCAGCGATCTGGATACCAGCAAGGACGCCTGCGGTGCCTTCGGCGACTACGTCAACAGCAAGTGGCTGGCCGCCAATGAAATTCCGGGCGACCGCACCAGCTGGGGCGCCTTCACCATCCTCGACGAGCGCTCGGTGGCCGTACAGCACCAGCTGGCCGAGCAGGTCGCACAGGTGAAGAACCCGAACCACATCGAGAAGATTGTCGGTGACCTGTGGGCCACCGGCATGGACGAGGCCAAGATCAACGCCCAGGGCATCGAGCCGTTGAAGGCCGACCTGACCGCGATCGACGGCCTGCAGGACAAGGCGGCCATCGCCAACTACCTGCGCAGCAGCGCCGCCAAGGGCGACAACGTCCTGTTCGGCTTCGGCGCCGAAGCCGACTTCAAGAACTCGGCGGTGAACATGGCCTACGCCAGCCAGGGCGGCCTGGGCCTGCCGGACACCACCTATTACACCGATGCCAAGAACGCCGACAAGCTGAAGGCCTACCAGGCGCACGTCGCCAAGGTGCTGGAACTGTCCGGTGTCGCCGCCACCGATGCGGCCAAGCAGGCCGAGGAAGTCGTCAAGTTCGAGACCCGCCTGGCCAAGGCCTCAAAGTCGCGCGTGGAGCTGTCGCGCAACGTCGAGCTGTTCTACAACCCGGTCACCCTGGCCGACGCCGACAAGCTGACCCCGAACTTCAGCTGGACCGAGTTCTTCAAGTCGCAGGGCGTGGCCGCACCGGAGAAGTTCTCGCTGGCCATGCCGGCTTTCCATGAGGAAGTGAGCAAGGCACTGGGCGACACCGATCCGTCGGTGTGGCGCGCCTACCTGCGCTTCCACACCGTGGACAGCGCCTCGCCGTACCTGGCTGATGCCTTCGTGCAGGAGAACTACGAGTTCTACGGCAAGACCCTCAACGGTCAGAAGGAACAGAAGCCGCGCTGGAAGCGCGTGCTGGGCACCATCGAGAACGATGCCGGTGAAGCCTTCGGCCAGCTGTACGTGAAGGTGGCCTTCTCGCCGGAAGCCAAGGCGAAGATGGAAGAGCTGGTGAAGAACCTGGCCGCGTCGCTGAAGGAACGCATCCAGGGCCTGAGCTGGATGAGCGAGGAAACCAAGGCCAAGGCCATCGCCAAGTGGGAAACCTTCACCCCGAAGATCGGTTACCCGGACAAGTGGCGTGACTGGGCGGGCCTGCAGACCCAGCGTGACAGCTACCTGGGCAACGTGCGCGCCGCCAGCGAATTCAACTACAAGTTCAACCTGTCCAAGATCGGCAAGCCGGTGGACAAGACCGAGTGGGGCATGACCCCGCAGACGGTCAATGCCTACTACAACCCGCTGCAGAACGAGATCGTGTTCCCGGCCGCCATCCTGCAGCCGCCGTTCTTCGATCCGAAGGCCGACGACGCGCTGAACTACGGCGGCATCGGTGCGGTGATCGGTCATGAGATGACCCACGGCTACGACGACCAGGGTGCGCGCTTCGGGCCGACCGGCAACATGGAAGACTGGTGGACCCCTGCCGACAAGAAGAACTTCGAAGGCCTGACCGGCAAGCTGGTCAAGCAGTTCGACCAGTACAAGGTCGACGGCCAGGCAGTGAACGGCCACCTGACCCTGGGCGAGAACATCGCCGACCTGGGTGGCCTGGCCACCGCCTACGATGCCCTGCAGAAGGCCACCGCCGGCAAGGAAGATGCAAAGGTCGATGGCTTCACCCGCGACCAGCGCTTCTTCTTCAACTGGGCCACCGTGTGGCGCACCAAGTACACCCCGGAGAACGCCAAGGTCCGCCTGGCCACCGACCCGCACGCCCCGGCGCAGTTCCGTGCCATGGGTGCCCCGTCGAACCTGCCGACCTTTGCCGCGGCCTTCCAGTGCAAGGCCGGTTCGCCGATGGCCCGCACCGGCGAGCAGCAGGTGGTGATCTGGTAAGCCACGGCTGACGCTGCGGCAGACCTGCAAAGGCCCGGGGGTTTCCGGGCCTTTGTTTTTCCGGGGTGTTTTTCATCCACGCATGGCGTGGATCTACTGATCTCGGCACTCCCCGGTAGCGGCCGACCCTGGTCGGCGAAAGCAGCGTGATGCGTGCATGCCGCGTCGATGCGCGGCTTGCTATAGTGCGCGCGCCCTCAATCCATCACGGATTCGTTCCACATGCCCAATTTCCGTCCGCTTGCCATCGCCCTGGGCATCAGCCTGGCGACCCTGGTCCCGACCCACGATGCGTTCGCCGCCGCCAAGAAAAAGGCCGCGCGCGCCCCGGCTGTCAGCGCCCAGTGCAGCGACTTCTACGACGCCACCAATGCAGGCTGGCTGAAGGCCAACCCGGTACCGCAGACCGGTGCCATCACCGCACTGGGCCAGCTGGTCGACCGCAGCCGCCAGCAGCAGCGCGAACTGCTCGACGCGGCGATGAAGTCGCCGCAGGGCAACGTGCAGAAGCTGCTGGGTGATTTCTGGGCCAGTGGCCTGGACGAAGCGGCCGTGGAAGCGGACGGTTCCAACCCGATCGCGCCGCTGCTGACCCGCATCAACGCGATCAAGAAGGCCAAGGATGTACCGGCCTCGATCGCGGCACTGCACCAGGTCGGCATCCCGGTGGCCTTCAACTTCGGCCCGGACGTCGACCTGAAGGCACTGGACCGCCACATCGGCTACTTCATGCAGGGCGGCATGGGCCTGCCGGATCCGGCGTTCTATACCCGTACCGACGCTGACACCGTGGCCCTGATGGGGCGCTATCGCAACTACGTCAAGCAGATCCTGGCGCTGACCGGCACCCCGGCAGCCAAGCTGGATGCCGAGTCGCAGGCGGTAATCGCGCTGGAGACCGAGCTGGCACGCAATGCGCAGTCGCTGGCCGGCATCAACAACCCGTTCAACAACTACGCGCCGATCTCCACCAAGGAGCTCAACAGCCGTTACCGCAATCTGCAGCTGGACGCGTTCCTGAAGGCACAGGGCGTGGATGACGACCTGGTCTCGCTGGCCGACCCGGGCCTGTTCAAGCAGCTCGATGGCATGGTCACCAAGCTCAAGCCGGACCAGTGGAAGGCCTACCTGCGCTGGCGCGTGGGCGATTCGATGGCACCGTACCTGTCCAAGGCCTATCGCGACGCCGAGTTTGAATTCCGTGGTCGCGTGCTGCGTGGCGAGACCCTGCCGCCGCAGCGTTGGGAAGACGTGCTCGATGCGATCAACGTGGCCGCTGGCCCGATGGTCGGTCGCGAATACGCCGCCCGTTACCTGTCGGCCGAAGACCGTCGCCAAGCGGCGTGGATCGTCGACAAGGTGCGCGAAGTGCAGATCGAAGCGGTCAAGAACAGCAGCTGGATGAGTGCCGAGGCCAAGACCGAAGCGCAGGCCAAGCTGGCCGCGCTGAAGATCGAGATCGGCACCCCGCTGCGCGACCTCGACTACAGCGTACAGCCGATGGGCCGTGGCTCGTTCGGCGGCAACATGCTGATCGCTTCGACCTGGCGCCATCGCGAGGAAATGAAGCGCATCGGCAAGGGCAACGCCGACCGCCGCTGGGATGTGCTGCCGCAGCAGCCGTCGCTGGCCTACGACCTGGCACAGAACCGCCTGATCGTCACCGCCGCGATCCTGCAGGGCCCGGTGTTCAACGCCAAGGCCGACGCCGCCGACAAGTTCGGCAGCTTCGGTGGCCTGGTCGGCCACGAACTGACCCGTGCGATCGATGCAAAGGGCGCTCTGGTCGACGCCAAGGGTGAACTGCGCAGCTGGTGGACTCCGGCCGACAAGACCGCCTGGACCCTGCTGGGCAACCGCGTGGCCGCGCAGTACGGCGCCTACGACTTCCCGGGCGTGAAGGGTGCCAAGGTCAACGGTACGCTCACCCAGGAAGAGAATCTGGCCGACATCGCCGGTCTGGAACTGGCCTGGGCGGCCTACACCGCACAGGAACCGAAGGCCAAGCAGGCCCAGCAGCAGGGCTTCTTCCGCGCCTGGTCTGCACTGTGGGCGCAGCAGCTGGCGCCGAACGAGGCCGTGCGCCGCCTGACCGCCGACATCCGTGCACCGGGCGTGTGGCGCAGCAACGGTGCGCTGGCCAACCTGCCGGCCTTCGGCGCCACCTTCAGCTGCAAGGCCGGCCAGCCGATGCAGCGCAGCGAAGCCGACCAGATCAAGGTCTGGCGCTGAGGTTTGACGGTTTGGTGACGAAGAAAGGGCGCCTCCGGCGCCCTTTCTTTTGTAGAAAAGGTTTAAAAATGGGCCCTGACGGATCAGGGCCAAACCACCCCGCGTGGAGAGAGAGCCTCTATACGCGCAGGTCAAAAGTCGTACGACGCGCTCAGGCGTACCGTTCGCGGTGGCGTGAAGTAAGTGCCCATGCCGTACAGGTTGGAGACCGTTCCCGGCCCAGTCTGGTACTTCGCGGTCGACTGGCGCTGGCGCCGTTGGTTAAGCACGTTGAATACGTCCAAGCCAAGACCGAGTCGGTTCTCGGCGAACGCCGGCCGATACATCAGGCCCATGTCCAGTTGTGCCGTCCACGGCTGTCGGCCCGCATCGCCGGGCCGCGAAGGCTGGCCGTTGCAGTAGTGGTAGGAGGAACCGTAGCCACCGGCAGGGTCGCTCTGATCCGCACCGTAGAAGCCCAGGCAGCTCTTGGGCATCCCCGACATCACCCGCATTGTCGCCGAGGCCGTCCATTCGTCATTGACCTGATAGGCGCCGAATGCCTTCAACTGGTGCCGACGATCATTGGCGAGGTAGCCACCGGCGTACTCCATCAGCGACACCGCATCCCAGTCCTGCGTCTTGGAGACATCATCCTGGCCGATATCCGACTTCACCTGGCCTTCGGTATTGCCGAAGCTGCGCGACCAGGTGTAGTCAACGCGTCCGTACCAGCGGTCGGACATGGGGTGCTCGATGAACAGGTCGATGGCAACGTACTGACGCTTCGCCTTCTTGCCGTCATAGCCCCAATCCGACGAACTCATGCTGACCGGCGTGTAGCCGGAGCCGTCTCGGTGTCTGACTTGGAAAGTGTTGGTGCGGCCAGGGTTGAAGATCACACATCCAGGCAGTTCGTACCCGTCAGGATCCAGGCCCATCCCAGCCAGCCTCTCGGCAAAGCGATCGGAGTCGCAGATATCGTCAATGGCCGACTGCAGACGGCGGAAGCTTAGCTTTGCACCGCTGTTCCATGCAGTTCCCAAGGTCTTTTCGAAACCGAGGATCAGTTCGTCCTGGTACTGCGAACGCAGGTCGGTCGGCGCTACCGAGCGCGGATCAGGGGCCTGCCCATACTCGCCATTGGTCGACACCGGCCCCGGCCCCAGCGGCGTGAGGCCGGTCGGGTTGCCGTTGGCATCGATGCCGGTATAGGTGAAGTACTCACGCGTATAGGTCGAGGCGGATGCGCCGCGGATGGCCACGCTGTTGGGCAGCGCCAGGTAGTAGCGGCCGAGGTTGGCGAAGACCTTCAACGACGCATCGCCGAAGACATCCCAGCTGGCACCCAGCCGTGGCGCCAATTGGTCGCCGCTCTCCACGTAGGCCTTGCCGTCGCTGTTGTAGTTGGTGAAGCGATCATTGCGCAGGCCGAGCGTAAGCAGCCAGTCGGGCGTCAGCTGCCAGCGGTCCTCCAGGTAGTAGGCCTTCTGCTTCACCGACATGCTGGTCGTGGTGGAGAAAATGTACTTCTGCACGAAGTAGCCATCGCCACCGGGGGGCGTGATACCGAAACCGGGACTGGGCGACGCACCGGGATTGCCGCGGGAATAGATCCAGGCATGGCCGGGGCCGGTCATCGATTGACCTTCGTTGTGTGCCCGGTAGGTCATGTTGTCGATACCGGCGGTCAGCTCGTGGGTGCCGATGCGGTACTGCAGGTCCATGCGCAGGCCCTGTGTGGTGCTTCCTGCATCGGACGCCTTGGTGTACAGGTCGGGCTGGTCGTTGCGGACCGGGGTGCCGCCGTTCAACGACGGATCCTGGTTGCCGGCGCCGCTGATGTAGGGATTGCCCGATGCCAGCGGATTGAACTCCAGATTGGCGGTGCGGGTGCGACCCCACACAGTGCTGAAGGTCAGCGCATCATTGAGATAGCCGGTGTACTTGAAGATATCGACATCGGTGGTGGCCTTGGTCGTATTGGGGAACGTGCTGGTGCGATCCCCCTCCTGCAGCGTGGTGTAATCGAAGGCCGTGTAGTAGCCGCCAGAACGGTCGGTATCCTGGAAGCGGGTGTACTCAAGGGTATTGCTGTCGTTGATGTTCCAGTCCAGCTTGCCGTAGAACTTCGGGGTGTCTACACGGTAGTGGTTTCGCGCCTGCTGCGCGGCGGCTTCACTGGCGGTTGACACCCCTTCGCGCCGATTGGACTCCGCGGCCAGATGGATGAACAACCGGTCCTCGATCAACGGCCCACTGACATAGCCGCTGTAGGTGGTGGTGGTTTCCTTATCGCCACGCCGGTAGCGATAAAGCGTGCCAGGTTTGGCCTCGTTCTCGTAGGCATATCCTTCCGGTAGGCCCATGTCCGGGTACTTCACCGATGCCGGAGACTCGGCGAGCCCGGCCGGTGCCCAGGTGACCTGCGCACCGAAGCGCCACGCGTTGGTGCCGCGCTTGCCCAGCTGATTGATCACGCCACCGGTGGAGCGTCCGTAGCCTGCACCGTAACCACCTGTAAATGTCTCCTGCTGGTCGATGGAGCCATACGGCAGACTGATACCACCGAGGTTGTTGAGCGGGTTGGTGACGTTGAAACCATTGAGATAATAGGCATTCTCGGTGACGCTGGAGCCACCGAACGACAGCACCGAGCGCGATCCATTCAGGAACGCACCGCTGCCGGCCACCACACCGGGGGCGAGCAGCGCGATCGATTCAGCGCTGCGCCCCAACGGCAGCACGTCCAGCTGCTCGGAGGTGATGACGGACTTGGAGACGGTGTGGGTGATATCGATCTTCGGAATGTTGGCCGCGGTGACATTGACCGCATCCAGCGTCGTGGCCGGGCCATGCGCGGCGAAGCTCACTTCGGTGCCGCTGCCCACCCGCAGCTGCACGTTGTCCTGCTGTTCGATGATGCGCCCATCGCGCTGCAGGCTGATGCTGTAGCGGCCTATCGGTAACGCGCCAAAGCTGTATCGCCCCTGCGCATCAATGGCGGCTGTACGCTTGAGGCCACTGTCGCTCTGGGCAACGACGATTGCGCCTTCGGAACTCGCCGCGGTGCCGTACAGAGTGCCGGTGGTGCTCTGCGCAGCAACGCTTCCGACGATGGAAAACAATAGTGCCGAAAGCGCACTGCGCTTCAGCACACGATGTGTGGATGCAACTGCCATGAAGCTCTCTCCGGTGATGGAACTGCCGGAGAGTTATAGGCACGTGTGTGTCGTGAAGGGCAGTGCATCGACTTCCAACGAATCATGCCGAAAGCATCAGATCAGCAGACATGGGGCCATCGCAGACATGCGTCATGTCATTGAAAAAACTACTGATCAGGCCGCGAATGGCATCCGTTGCGCCCATCATCGTGACGCCGCAGATCAGACTGTATCCGACACGCGACGGCGAGTAATACGTCGTCGTGTCTGCTTGGCATTCCGGAAATTAGTTCCGATTCCGACACTCAATTTTTATGCGCGCACGTTCCAGTACTCGATGCGCTGGCTCCAGTCCCTCCCGGGAATGCACGTTGCGGCCGACCTGTGACGCGCCGATCTCAACATCGACTACGAACCACCTGCACACCACGTGCCTGAAGCTGTTCTCGCCGGATAGCAACGCGCGTGGCAACGGGGTGCCCGGTATCGATCAGCAGCGCGGTATCAGCGGCGGCAGGCCGCCGCCCCGCCGCACCTCCGCCCTGCCCTGCCAACATCGCGCCGCCGCCGGCGCCGGCCGCTCGCACCTCAACTGTTTGCGGATCAGCGCTTCGATGACCATCGTCGGAATGTAAACACCGTCATCGGCCTCGGCCAGCAAATGCCAGCTCTGCAGTATCGACGCGCCATCGCCCCTGCCGACCGCATGCACGATCATGCCGAGGTGGTGCTCGCCAAATTTCACCAGGTTCAGCACCGTGCAGAACCACGGCGACAACAGCTCCAGCGACGGCAAGGTCGGCCACATCCAACAACAAAAAATGCAAGCTACTCAGCGGTATCCGGCCCGGCACCGTCACGATGAAGCGTCGGCTTTCGGCCAGGCACGATCTCCCCCACCGCGACGCGGCTTCAGCGGCTCGCCGGCATCGCCGACCACCGCCCGCATCACGTTCAGGCCGACACCTGCGTAGGGCGATGGCAAGATGCGACCTTACGCGCTGATGATGTCCATGCGCATAGCCATCGTCCTCAGCAGTGCGGCGGTCAGCACCGGAGCGCTGGCGGCCGTAGTCCTGGAAGGAACCGGAGACATCAACCACCAGCGCCGGCCGCTCGGCCTGCAGAACCGGCGCCGGCAGTTCCAGTTGTGGCAGGTCGCCAGCAACCGTACCAATCGTCCTCCAAAAACCCCGTATCCGCTCAGGATCACGATCTTCACGCGTCGTCCCTGTTGTGCTGTCATGGATGGCAACTGGGCTGCAGCCGCATGGTAGCGTGGTCCCGCAGTGCAGCACGATCCCGGGTTAACACCGGGCGTGCTATCGCTGCGGCTTCGTCCACCGCGGAGCCCCGACATGGCACACAAGAACACGATCTGTGTCTGGTACGACAACGGCGCGCTCGAGGCCGCCACCTTCTACGCCAGCCTCCTGCCCGACAGCGCGGTGACCGCCGTGCATCACGCCCCCGGTGACTATCCCGACGGCAAGGAGGGCAATGTGCTGACGGTCGAGTTCACGGTCTGTGGTGTTCCCTGTGTCGGCCTCAACGGCGGCACCGCGTTCAAGCACAGCGAAGCGTTCTCCTTCCAGATCCAGACCGAGGACCAGGCCGAGACCGACCGCCTGTGGAATGCGATCGTCGGCAACGGCGGACAGGAGAGCCAATGCGGCTGGTGCAAGGACCGCTGGGGCATCTCCTGGCAGATCAGCCCGCGCATGCTGATCGAAGCGGTGACCAGCAAGGACAAGGCACTGGCCAAGCGCGCCTTCAACGCGATGATGCCGATGAAGAAGATCGACATCGCCACCATCGAAGCGGCAATCAAAAAAGGGGACGGAGGGCATTAAGTCGTTTCTCCCCATGCCCAGTGCTCAGATGCAGATTGCGACTTAGTTCCCTCCGTCCCCTTTTCCGAGGTGCTGATGACCTGGGATGCGATCATCATTGGCGGTGGCCACAACGGCCTGGTCTGCGCGGCCTATCTGGCGCGCGGCGGAAAGAAGGTGCTGGTGCTGGAACGTCGTGGCGTTCTCGGCGGCGCGGCAGTCACCGAGGAATTCCATCCCGGCTTCCGCAATTCGGTGGCGTCGTACACGGTCTCGCTGCTGCAACCGCAGGTGATTGACGACCTGCAGCTGCATGCGCATGGGCTGCGCATCGTCGCGCGTCCGGCCAACAACTTCCTGCCATTGCCGGACGGCCGCTATCTGTTGTCGGCACCTGGCCGCACTCAAGCCGAAGTCGCCAAATTCTCCGAGCGGGATGCACAGCGCTTGCCCGCGTACGAGGCACGCCTGGAGATTTTCGCCGACGTACTGCGTGCATGGGCCCTGCGCACGCCGCCGGACCTGGGTGCAGCGGGCGGTTGGCGTGCCCTGCCCGCCCTGTGGCAGATGGGCCGTCTCGGTCGTGAACTGGCCACGCTGGATGCCTCGCTGCGGCAGGAACTGCTGGACCTGTTCACGCTGTCGGCGGCGGAGTACCTGGACCGCTGGTTCGAGAGCGAACCCATCAAGGCCTTGTTCGGCTTCGATGGCATCGTCGGCAACTACGCAAGCCCGTATACACCAGGCAGTGCCTACGTACTGCTGCACCATGTGTTCGGCCAGTGCAATGGCGTGAAAGGTGCGTGGGGCCATGCGATTGGTGGCATGGGCGCGATCAGCCAAGCCATCGCCACCTCGGCGCGCGAGGCCGGTGCGGAACTGCGCGTGGAGGCCGGTGTGCAGCGCGTGCGGATTGAACAGGGCCGCGCGGTGGGTGTGGAACTGGTCAACGGCGAGATCCTGCGCGCACGCGCGGTGGTCGCCAACGTCAATCCGAAACTGCTGTACGAACAATTGCTGGAACCGGCACAGGTACCCAACGCAACACGCGAACGCATGGCGAACTGGCGCTGCGGTTCGGGCACCTTCCGGATGAACGTGGCGCTGTCGCGGCTGCCGGAGTTCCGCGCCCTGCCCGGCCCCGGCGATCATCTCAGCGCCGGCATCATCATGGCGCCCAGCCTGGAGTACATGGACCGGGCCTGGCTGGATGCGCGCCGCGACGGCTGGTCGCGCGAACCGATCGTGGAAATGCTCATTCCCAGTACGCTGGACGATTCGCTGGCACCGCGCGGGCAGCATGTAGCCAGCCTGTTCTGCCAGCACGTGGCACCGGTGTTGCCTGAAGGCCGCCATTGGGATGATCACCGCGAAACCGTGGCCGACCTGATGATCGCCACCGTCGAACGGTATGCGCCCGGCTTCGCCGACAGTGTTCTCGGTCGGCAGGTGCTGTCCCCGCTCGATCTGGAACGCACCTTCGGACTGGTCGGTGGCGACATCTTCCACGGCGCGCTGAGTGCCAACCAGTTGTTCTCGGCGCGGCCGATGGTCGGCCAGGCTGGCTACCGCGGCGCCCTGCCCGGCCTGTACCTGTGCGGCTCGGGCACCCATCCCGGTGGCGGTGTGACCGGTGCGCCCGGGCACAATGCCGCGCAGGTGGTGTTACGGGATCTCTGAAGGCGTGCCAACCAAGGTTGGGAACTACCGGGCAAGGTGTGCCGACCAACGGTCGGCACCTACCGCGTCAAATGATCCCATTCAAAGCGTGCCAACCAAGGTTGGCACCTACCCGCGTGGGAGAAGGTGTGCCGACCAACGGTCGGCACCTACAGCGTCAAATGATCCTTCGGATCATTTGACGCTGCGCAGATGGTTCGGGCGCTTCGGCGGGCCTGGCGGGCGGCGCTTGTTGAACGGCGGCTGCCCACGCCAGTAGCGGATCAGCAACCAGCCGAACAGCATGCCGCCGAGGTGCGCGAAGTGGGCCACGCCCGGCTGCCAGCCGGTCATGCCCAGCACCAGCTCGCCCACGCCGAACAGGATCACGAAGGTGCGTGCCTTCATCGGAATCGGGGGGAACAGCAGCATCACCCGCTGGTTGGGGAACAGCATGCCGTAGGCCAGCAGCAGGCCGAACACGCCGCCGGAAGCGCCCAGCACCGTGGCGGGGTTTTCCAGCAGCGTACCCACCAGCAGCTGGCAGACGCCGGCACCGGCCACGCACACCAGGTAGTACAGCAGGAAGCGCTTTTCGCCCCAGGTCTGCTCCAGCGGCGCGCCGAACATGAAGACCGCCAGCATGTTGAAGAACAGATGGCCGAAGCTGCCATGCAGGAAGCCGTAGGTCAGCAGCTGCCAGGGCTGGAAGTTGCCGCCCGGCGAGAATGCGTCGAAGCCCTGCTGCAACGGCTGCAGCATGAACGGCTCGAAGGTCTGCATGCCGAGCAGGAACGGCTGCTGCAGCAGGAACAGGATCGCGTTGGCGATCAGCAGGGCCTTGGTGACGGTTGGCAGTCGCGGGAACATGGGAGCACCGGCATGGAACGGCCTCCATCATAGCCGCAGCACCGTGTCTTGTTGGCGACCGGCAGGCGCAGCCTGTTCAGTCGCCAGCGGTGCTCAGCCCGGGCCCCACACGGCGGCATCCAATGCCGCCGCCGGATCAGTCGCGGGCATCCGCACCCGGCCGTTCTCCACCACCACGCCCTCCGCGCGCAACCGCTGTGACTGCTCGCGCCAGCCCGCCGACCCTTCCTCCATGGCGATGCGCCCATCCGAGCGCAGCACGCGGTGCCAGGGCAGGTCCGGGTCGTCGTTCTGGCCCAGGATGCGCGCGGTCAGCCGCGCACGCCCGGGCAGGCCTGCGCGCATCGCCACCTGCCCATAGCCCATCACCTGCCCCGCCGGGATCGCGCGGATCACCGCCAGGATGCGCGCACGCGCCTGCTCCGGCGTCAGCGCCGCAGGCGGGTCACCAGCAGAACGCCGATCAGCACCAGCACGGTGCCGGCGATCTGCGCCGGCCCCATCGGTTCGTCGAGCAGCCATAGGCTCATCACGATCGTGGAAACAGGGCCCAGCATACCGACCTGCGCGGCCAGCGACGAACCCACGCGCTGCACCGCCAGCATGATCGCCAGCACCGGCAGCACCGTGCACACGGTGGCATTGACCAGCGACAACCACTGCACCGGCGCCGGTGCCTGCCACAGCAGTGGCAGCGGATGGGTCACCGCGAAATGCAGCAGCACCAGCACGCTGGCCACGCAGCTGGCATAGGCGGTCAGCCGCACCGCACCGATGCGCGCGACCACCTGGCCGCTGCCGAACAAGTACAGCGCATAGCTGAGTGCACTGCCCAGCACCAGCAGGCTGCCAACGATGATCTGCCCGCCCTCACGCTGCAGGTCATGACCGAACGCCAGCAACACGCCCAGATAGCTCAGCACCAGCGCGCCGATCTGCCACCGGCCCGGCCGCTGGCGCGCCAGCAGCACGTTGATCAGCAGCACCAGGGTCGGGTTCAAGTACAGGATCAGCCGTTCCAGGGTCACGCTGATGTACTGCAGCCCCTGGAAGTCGAGCAGGCTGGACAGGTAGTAGCCGGTGAAACCCAGCCACAGCACGCGGGCACGGTCGGCCCAGGACAGCGGCTCGGCCCTGCGTGCAGCCCACAGTGCCATCAGTACGAACAGCGGCAGCGCCATCAGCATGCGCAGCGCGAGCAGCGTGGTGGCATCCACGCCATGACGCAGGCCGAGCTTGACGATGATCGCTTTGCCGGAGGCGGCAATGGCGCCGATCGCGGCCAGGCCGATGCCACCCAGCGCGATGCGTGGGGAAGCGGTGGCGATACGGGAAGTGGGGCTGGACATCAGGACGACGGCGGGCCGCGCGGGGCGGCTGGGGAAAGCTTGGGGCGGCCATTGTCGCATGGAGGCGTCCGATCCCCTGTAGAGCCGAGCCCGCGCTCGGCTGCACCATGTCTGGCGAAAAGCAGCCGAGCATGGCTCGGCTCTACAACGGCCCGGCTCAGCGCATCAGCACCACTTCCTCGGCCGAGGTCGGGTGGATCGCCACGGTGTCGTCGAACTGGGCCTTGGTCGCGCCCATCTTCACCGCCACCGCGAAGCCCTGCAGGATCTCGTCGGCCGCTTCACCCAGCAGGTGAATGCCCACCACCCGTTCTTCCGGACCGGCACAGACCATTTTGAACAGGCTACGCTGGGTACCGTTGGCCAGGGCCTGCAGCATCGGACGGAAACGGCTGTGGTAGACGCTCACCTGGTCGAAGCGCGCGCGCGCTTCCTCTTCGCTCATGCCCACCGCGCCCAGCGGCGGATGCGAGAACACCACGCTGGCCACGTTCTCGTAATCCATCTTCGACTGCGGGCGGCCACCGAACAGGCGGTCCATCAGGCGCCGCGATGCCGCCACCGCCACCGGGGTCAGGCCAACCTTGCCGGCGATGTCCCCCACCGCATGCACGCTCGGCACGCTGGTGGTCTGCCATTCGTCCACCTGCACCTGCTGGTGCTCACCGATGCCGATGCCGAGCGCTTCCAGACCGAGGTCACGGCTGTTGCCGCGGCGGCCGGTGGCGAAGAACACCGCGTCGAATACGCTGTCGAGCGGGCCGTCATGACCGAACGCACGCACGCGTTCGCCATCGCGCTGCAGTTCGCGCAGGCGATAGTCGAAATGGATGCGCACGCCCTGTTGCTTCAGGTTCTCGGCCAACTGATCGGTCAGCTCGTAGTCGAAGCGCTCCAACAGGCGCTTGCCGCGCACCAGCAGGCTGACCTTGCTGCCCAGTGCCTGCAGCAGACCGGCCAGCTCCACCGCGATGTAACCGCCACCGATGATCGCCACCTCGGCCGGTGCCGCGCGCAGATCGAAGAAATCATCGGAAACCAGGCCCAGTTCCGCGCCGGGAATGTCGGGCCGCAGCGGGTGTGCGCCGGTGGCGATCAGGATGTGCTCGGCGCTGTAACGCACGCCATCGCTGCAGGCCACGGTATGCGCATCGAGCAGATGACCGCGCGCCGGAATGCGCACCACGCCGGTTTCATCCAGGCGCTTGTGATAGCTGGTGTGGATGTTGCTGATGTAGGCCTGGCGGTGGATCACCAGTTCCTTCCACGACAGCGCCGGGCGCGCTTGGACGTCGAAGCCCATCGCACTGGCCAGGCCGATGCGCTCGTGCAGGTCTGCCGCCAGCCACATGGCCTTCTTCGGCACGCAGCCGACATTGACGCAGGTCCCGCCCAGTTCACCAGGCTCCAGCATCGCCACGCGCTTGCCGTGCTGCGCGGCGCGGATCGCGCCGGCCAGGCCGGCGGAGCCGCCGCCAAGGACGATCAGGTCGTAATCATAGGGTGCTGTGCTCATCGGAATCGCTCGGGTCGGTAAGGGGCAGGATCGATCGCTGGCGTGCGGCCGCAGACGAGATCGGCGATCAGCTGGCCGGTGCCGGCGCTCATGCTGATGCCGAGCATGCCATGCCCCGCTGCAAGCCAGACGTGAGGATGCGCAGGCGCGCGGCCGATCAACGGCACGTCGTCCACGCTCATGGGGCGCCAACCGCACCACTGTTCCTGCAGCTGCGCACCGCGCGGCGCACGCAGGTAATGATCGGCAGCCTGCTGCAGGGCCTGCAGGCGGGTCGTGCGCAGCTGCGGATCGGCACCGGCGAATTCCATGGTGCCGCCCAGTCGCAACGCCTCGCGCCAGGCAATCACGAACACGGAATGGTCCTTCAGGACCACCGGGCGCTTCGGCACCTGAGACGGTCGCGACCAGGTCAGCGAATAACCCTTGCCGGGCTGGATCGGCACGCGCAGGTCCAGTTGCCGCGCCCAGCGCGGCGACCACGGCCCGGTCGCCAGCACCAGCTCGCGTGCGTGCAGCGTGCGTTCGCCGATGTGCACGCGCACACCCTGCGCGTCGGCGCTGAAATCCTGCACGTCCGAGTGCTCTTCGATCACCACGCCCTGTGCGCGCAGCACGCGCGCCAGTTCGGCGGTGTAGCGGTCCGGACGCAGCTGCGCATCTCCCGGGAAGTGGATCGCACCGGCAAGGCGATCATGGAACGCTGGATTGTCGCGCGCGTAGTCGGCGCCATCGATGCATGCCGTGGCAATGCCCTGCGCGTTCAGCGCCTCACACTCGGCAGCGTGGTGATCGAAATTGCGGGCGTCACCGAACACATAGTCCAGACCGCGCGCCTCGAATTCGCAGTCCAGCGCATGCGTCTGCACCCACTGCGCCAGGCGCAGCCGTGAATCATTCAACAGTGCGCCGCGTGCCCGCGTGGAGTGCAGCCAATCACGCGCGTTGCAGCGCGCCCCGAACTGCAGCAGCCAACGCCACAATGCAGGGTCCAGGCGCGTACGCACGTACAGCGGCGCACGCGGATCGAGCATCCAGCGCAGCGCCCGCAACGGCACACCAGGCGCTGCCAGCGGTGGCGCATGGCTGGGGGTGATGGTGCCGCAGTTGCCATGCGAGGTCGCGCCGCCGATGCGCCCTCGGTCGATCACCCGCACCTGCCGGCCCTGCGCGCGCAGCGCCAGCGCGGCGGCCAGTCCAATGGCACCGGCGCCGACCACGATCACATCCTCGCGCGCGCCCTGCATCGATCAGCCCTGCCCGGCCCCACGCCGCATCGGCGGCCACTGCCGGTAGGTCATCGCACGCCACAACCATTCCATGGGCCCGAAACGGAAGCGGCGCAACCAGACGTGCGAAAGGGCCACCTGCACGGCAAACAACAACAGTGCGAACAGCAGCTGCACGCTGCGCGTCATCACCTCGAACCAACCCAGTCCGTAGTGATAGAAAAGCAGCGTGCAGACCAGCGACTGCGCCAGGTAATGGGTCAGCGCCATGCGCCCCACCGGGGCCAGCCACGCGAGTCGCGTGCGCCAGTGCACGATCCACGCCAGGTAGCCCAGGCACATCGGCAGTCCGCCGATCGTCACCAGTGCCATTGCGGCTGTCACCGGCAGGTCGTAGGCCCCCGGTGCCAGGTAGGGCTTCCAGGCAACACCGATCAACGTGACCAGCAGGCCCAGCGGCAACGCGATCCAGCGCAGCGACGCATACAGCCGCGGGAAGCGCTCCGGCGCCGCCAGCGCACCACTGCCGGCGAACCAGCTGCCGATCAGGAACATGCCCAACACTTCCGGGCCGGTGATCAGCAGCGCGCCCATCGACGTGCCGAACTCGCTCAGCCGCTGCACATTGGCCTGCATCCAGCTGCCCTGCCCATAGACCTGCCGCTGCAGCTCGATGCTCTGCTGCGCGTCGGTGAGCATCTTCTGCACGTCTTCCGCCGAAGCCATCGACACCATCGCGCCGACCAGCAGCATCATGGCCACGCCGCCCAGATAGACGATCACGCCCATCCATGGCAACCAGCTGCGTGGTGCCTCTCGGCAGGCCAGCAACGGAAGCGAGATCAGCGCATACATCACCAGGATGTCACCGGACCAGACCAGCAGTGCGTGGCACAGGCCGATCAGCAGCAGGCCAGCGCTGCGACGCAGGTAGAACGGGGTGAAGTCGCGTCCGGCCACTTCGGCGCGTTGCGCCATCACCGCAAAGCCGGCGCCGAACAGCAGCGAGAACAGGGTGAAGAACTTGCCCTGCACGAACACGTAGACGAAGGCATCGGCCCAGTAGTCGATGCCCTGCCAGTGCACGTCGATGCCGGTGAAGGCCAGATCCAGCGGTCCGCTGAAGGCCTCGATGTTCATCAGCAGGATGCCCAGCAGCGCGGCACCGCGCAGCACGTCCAACACGGCGATGCGTTCGCCGGAAGCCACCGGCTGCAGGGAAGGAGAAGCGGCGTTCACGGGGAGTCCGTCAGGCAGGTCCGCCATTATGCCGCCGGCCCACACGCCATGGATGGCCGCGTCGTGTTCCAGAAACGCAACGGCCCGCCAAAGCGGGCCGTTGCTGCCATCACGATCGCGCTGCAATCAGTGGTGGTGGCCGCCGTCGCCGTGGACGTGGCCGTGGTCGATCTCTTCCTGGCCGGCTTCGCGCACGTCAACGATTTCAACGTCGAAATGCAGGTCCTTGCCAGCCATCGGATGGTTCAGGTCGACGTCGACGACGCTCATGCCGACCTTCTGCACGGTCACCGCACGCGGGCCGAAGTTGGTCTGCAGCACCACCTGCTGGCCCGGGGCCAGCTTGGTGTTGCCGAAGTGCTTCTTCGGCACGCGCTGGGACAGGCCCTCGCGGCGCTCGCCGTAGGCATCGGCGGCCTTGACGTCGACGTTGAAGGTCGCGCCGGCTTCCTTGTCCATCATGGCGTTTTCCAGGCCCGGGATGATGTTGCCGTGACCGATCAGGATCGCCAGCGGCTCGCCGCGGTCCTTGGACGATTCGATCGGCTCCTGGCCGACTTCGGAAACGGTGTAGTGGAAGCGGACAACGCGGTCTTTTTCGATCTTCATGCGCAACTCTGTCTGGATCTGCCGAAGGCAGGCGGGTTGGGGCGGGTTGTCGCCCGGCGGGGACGCCGCCATCATGACGGCCAATCCTAAGGTGGCGCATTATCCGGAGATCATGCACATCACGCCAGTTTCGTCCGGCCTGCGCCGGCTCCTCGCCCCGGCCCTGCTGCTGGCCCTGCCCGTGCTGATGACCGCCTGCGGCGGCGGCAAGGCCACCCGCCCCGCGCCGCCCCCGCCGACGGCGAACTGGCCGAAGACCGTGCCGGACAACCCCGAGGCGGCCAACTCGGTGCTGATGCGTGCCATCAGCCTGGTCGGCACGCCCTACCGCTACGGCGGCAACACCCCGGACTCTGGCTTCGACTGCAGCGGCCTGGTCGCCTATGTCTATCGCGAGATGCTGGACCTGAAACTGCCGCGCACCTCGCGCGACCTCGCGGCGGTACAAGGCCCGAAGATCGATCCGCAGCGCCTGGCCACCGGCGACCTGGTGTTCTTCGGCAGCCGCGGCAGCGTCACCCATGTCGGTATCTATGTAGGTGAAGGGCGCTTCGTGCACGCGCCGAGCACCGGCGGCACGGTACGCCTCGACTCGCTCAGCGGCCCCTACTGGAAAGACCACTACACAGGGGCGAAACGCGTCCTTCGCTAAAATGAACAGGCGATATGTTCAAAACTGTGACACCCATCACCCATAAGCTAACGATTTACTAACGGAATTTTTAACTTATTGCCGCTTTTACAGGGCATGATGCCCCATCGTTTTTTTCCTGTGACCGACGCGTGACGACTGACGACCTGAAAAGCGAAGGCCAGACTTCCGTATCTTCACGCAGTGCCCGCCCGCTGTTGCTTGGCCTGGCACTGTGTCTGACCAGCCTTCCGGCCTGGTCGCAGACTGCTCCGAACCGTTCCGATGTGACCCCGGCCCCGGTGGCCGAGAGCACCGCCCGACCGGCCACCAAGGCCGAGGCTGCTGCCCCGCAGCGCAGCCGCGTCGATGCCGCCGCCAGCGCCACGCTGGCCGCCCTGCTGCCGCACCTGGCCGCCAATGACACCATTCCGCTGATGGACCGCTCGGCCGTGGTTGCCGGCGACCTCAGCCGCCTGCTTGCCAACTACGACACCAGCAGCGCTGCCAATGGCAGCGTTGTCGGCACCGCCGCCGACAACGGCAAGGTGCAGTCGCTGCTGCGTCGCGCAATGACCCTGCTGGGTACCCCGTACCGGTGGGGTGGCAGCAACCCGGACAGCGGCTTCGATTGCAGCGGTCTGGTCGGCTACGTGTTCCGCTCGGCCCTGGGCATCGAGCTGCCGCGCGTCTCGCGCGAGATGGCCCACGACGACAACGCCGAACTGATCAACGACCGCACCGCGCTGGCCGCAGGTGACCTGGTGTTCTTCGGCCGCAAGGGCCGTGTTGACCACGTCGGCATCTATGTCGGCGACGGCCGCTTCCTGCATGCGCCGAGCTCGGGCAAGGACGTCCGCGTGGACACCCTGCTCAGTGGCTACTGGGGCAACAAGTTCATGCAAGCCCGCCGGGTCGACCTCTGACCCGCTGGCGCTACGGCGCCGCCTGAAAGACAAAAAGCCGCTGCCCTGCAGCGGCTTTTTTGTTGGGCCCATGCAACTGGTGGGTAGCGGCCGACCTTGGTCGGCACTGTCGCCATCCACGCATGGCGTGGATCTACCAGGGCCCACCTTGGCCGCCACCGCACCAGCCAGCTCCCAAACAGAAAAGCCCGCCGGTCAGGGCGGGCCTTTCATCTCCACGCAACCTCAGGCGCGTGGCGGTGTCGGGTCAGGATCGTCCACACCCACATTGCTGGACGGGTTGTCATACACCGCTTGGTCGAGCAGCCCGGTTTCCTTGGCCACGATCACCGGCACCAGCATCTGGCCGGTCACATTCGTCATCGTGCGCATCATGTCCAGGATGCGGTCGATGGCATACAGGTAGCCGATGGTCTCCAGCGGCAGATTGGCCGCGCTCAGCACCACCGTGGCCATGATCACCGCGGTACCCGGCACGCCGGCCGTACCGAAGCTGCCCAGCACCGAGGCGATCAGCACCACCACATACTGTTCCGGGGTCAGCGGCACGCCGCTGTACTGCGCGATGAACACCGCGCACAGCGCCGGGTAGATCGCACCGCAACCATCCATCTTGATGCTGGCGCCCAGCGGCACCGCGAACGAACCGTAGTCCTTGTTCACGCCCAGGTTGTGGGTGATCGAACGCAGCGCCACCGGCATCGCGGCGAAGCTCGACGAGCTGACGAAGGCGACCTGCATGCCCGGCGCCGCGCCACGGAAGAACTTCAGCGGATTCAGGCCGTGTGCCAGCAGCAGCGCGCTATAGACCACTACGATGTGCAGGGCGCAGGCCACGTACAGGGCAAGTACGAAATGGCCCAGCGGCAACAGCTTCTCGAAGCCATAGCTGCCGACCAGGCCGGCGATCAGGCCGAAGGTGCCGATCGGGGTGACTTCCAGCACGAAGCGGGTCACCTGGATCATGATGTCGCTCATCTGGCCAACCAGCTTGCGCGCCTCGGTCACCTTCTCGCCCAGCTTGACGATGGCAAAGCCCACCAGGCCGGCGAAGAAGATCACCGGCAGGATCGAGCCACGTCCAGCGGCCAGCACGGTTTCACCCGCTGCGTTGACCTTGGTGCCGATGCCGGACAGCGCATAGAAGACATTGGCCGGCACCACGTCCAGCAGCACCTGCACCACGCTGGGCACTTCGCGCGGCACGTAGTTGCTGGCCATCGACAGCTGCAGGCCACCGGCGCCGGGCTGCAGCACGGTGCCCACGCCCAGGCCGACGCACACCGCCAGCGCGGCGGTGATCACGAACCACAGGAAGGTGCGGCCACTGAGCGCGGCGACCGACTTCTGGCCGTGCAGCGACGAGATCGCGTTGATGACCGCGAAGAACACCAGCGGCACGGCGATCATCTTGATCAGGGTGACGTACAGTTCACCGAGCGGGCCGAACCACGTTTCCGCGGCCGGGCCGAGCGCCCAGCCGGCCAGCGCGCCGAGCACGAAGCCACCGACCACGCGCTGCCAGAATGGAATCCGCAGCCAGGCAGAGACCAGCTTCATAGGCAATCCAGAGGGGAAGGAAGGGATGCTGGCACGATAGCCCAAGGCGGCCCGCAGAACGACCGCCCGGCCGGCAAATCAGTGTGTCATCGGCGTGCCTTGCGGGGCCGGGCATAATGAACGTCCCGTTACAGTTTGTGAGATCCCAGCGTCCATGCGCCGTTCCGTCTCCCTGTTGGCCGCCTGCGCCACCACTCTGCTGCTGGGCGCCTGCGCCAGCACCGCCCCCGCATCCGCCCCGGCCGGCCTGAAGGTCGCCGTCGATCCCGTCGCCCATCCGGCCGGCGAGACCCCGCAGTGGTGGTACCGCAGTGGCGCCGCCCAGGCCGCCGCCAACGGTGCGATGTCCGGCAAGGCCAAGAACGTCATCCTGTTCCTCGGCGACGGCATGAGCCTGACCACCGTGGCGGCCTCGCGCATCTACGAAGGCCAGCAGAAGGGCGGCTCAGGTGAAGAGAACCTGCTGTCCTGGGAGCGCTTCCCGGCCACGGCGTTCAGCAAGACCTACAACACCGATTCGCAGACCCCGGATTCGGCCGGCACCATGACCGCCATCACCACCGGCGTGAAGACCCACATGGGCGCGATCGGCGTCAGCGCCGGCAGCCGCACCGACTGCGCCGACAGCCTGTCCAAGGGCCTGCTGACCTGGCTGCAACTGGCCGACAGCGCCGGCCTGGCCACCGGTGTGGTGTCCACCGCACGCCTGACCCATGCCACCCCGGCCGCCACCTACGCGCACTCGCCCGAGCGCAACTGGGAAAACGACACCGACCTGACTGAAGCCGCCAAGGCGGCCGGCTGCAAGGACATCGCCCAGCAGCTGCTGTCGACCTCGCGCTATGGCCGCGGCCCGCTGGTCGCCCTCGGTGGCGGCCGCGGCGAATTCACCACGGTGGAAGAGCGCGATCCGGAATACGACGACAAGGTCGGCCAGCGCCTGGATGGCCGCAGCCTGGTGCAGGAATGGCAGCAGGCGCACCCGCAGGGTGCCTACGTGTGGAACAGCAAGCAGCTGGCGGCGGCCGCGAATGCACCGGCCATCCTCGGCCTGTTCGAGCCGGACCACATGCGCTACGAATACGAGCGCCCGCAGGATCCGGGCGGTGAGCCGAGCCTGGCCGAACTGACGGCGGCAGCCATCAAGAATCTGGCCAAGCACCAGGAAGGCTACGTGCTGATGATCGAAGGCGCGCGCATCGACCACGCCAACCACAGCGGCAACGCCTACCGTGCCCTGACCGAGACCGTGGCCCTGTCCGACGCGGTGCGCGTGGCCAATGAACTGACCTCGGCCGACGACACCCTGATCATCGTCACCGCCGACCACTCGCACACGCTGAACTTCGTCGGCTACCCGGCACGCGGCAACCCGATCCTGGGCAAGGTGAAGGACAAGGGCGGCGAAGACGGCGCCGGCAAGCTGGACTATGCACTGGACGGCAGCGGCCAGCCGTACACCACGCTGAGCTACGCCAATGGCCCGGGCCATACCGGCAGCACCAACCAGCAGCCGGCCGGCGCCAAGCGCTATCCGCACAACCCGAGCAGCTTCGAACCGGCCAACGGTCGCCCGAACCTGCGCGAGGTCGACACCGAGCATCCGGACTACATGCAGGAAGCACTGGTGCCGATGAAGTCCGAGTCGCATGGCGGCGAAGACGTCGGTATCTGGGCACGCGGCCCGGGCAGCAAGGCGATCCGCGGCACGCTGGAACAGAACGCGATCTACCACATGATCGTGCAGGCCACCCCGGCCCTGCGCGAGCGCCTGTGCCAGGCCGGCACCTGCGATGACAAGGGCGTGCCGGTGCAGCTGCCGGCACCGACGGCCTTCGAACGCAAGGCCGAAGCCAAGTGATCGCACGGCAGGCCCGCCCTGCCCCCGCCAGCGGCCGCTTCGCGCGGTCGCTGGCCCTGCTTGGCGTGCTGGTCAGTGCCAATGCAGCGGCACAGGCACCGGCGTGCAAGCTGCTGACCGACGAACACGGGTTGTGGCCGCTGCCCAACTGCGAGGTGGTCGATCACCGGCCGAAGATCAGCGCCGATACGCTGAAGGACCTGAACTACGACGACCACGGCCTGGCCGTGGTGTATGCCGACCAGGGCTTCCACTACGTCGACCGCAAGGGCCGCAGCCTGCCGGTGCTGACCTGGGACAACGGTCCGGAAACGCCGCAGGAAGGCCTGCTGCGCGCCCGCGTCGGCAACCGCGTCGGCTACTTCAACCTGAAGTTCCGCCAGGTGGTACCCGGCACCTTCGATTTCGGGTGGCCGTTCCAGGATGGCGTGGCCGAGGTCTGCAACGGCTGCCGGCGCGGCACGCCGGATGCCGATGGCCACACGCCGATGGAAGGCGGAGAGCGGTTCCGCATCGACCGCTCTGGCCGTCGGGTGAAGTAGGTTTTTCGGCAGGGCTGCGCCCTGCACCTGCTACAAGCCAGAGCAACAGCAACAGCCAAAGCGGCTCTGGATTTCCGTTGGTTGGGCGGGGCGGTGTGGGTGGTCAGGACACGCCGTAAACCCGTCCTTGGGGGCTCGATGGCGCCATCCATGGCGCCAACGGTCCTGCCCACCCACACCGC
>NZ_JBJNRH010000002.1:0-181185 GCF_045809185.1 Nocardiopsis yanglingensis
AGCCGAGCATGGCTTGTATGTTCCTTCCGGCTCCTACGAGGTATGTAGGAGCCAGGGTGGAGGGACCGTCAACATGATATCTGCGGGTAGCAGCCGACAGACGAGCCGAGCGATCCCCATCCCGCACCTTAACGTCGATAAAGGATCTAGCGGCCTTTGAGGACCGCCGATGTAGGCAAGCCAACGTGGTGCGGTACCACCCCAGCCCTTCAACAATAGCTGGGAGTTGCGCAGATGTCAGATCGTCACGCTGTCGGTATCGATACCGATTCAAGGACCCTGGTGGTGGCGTGCCACGGCACCAAGGGCAGCATCCGAATCGCCAATTCAGCCTCGGCCATCAACAAATGGCTGTCCAGCCTGCCCGCGAAGTCCCGTATTGGCGTTGAGGCAACCAACCGCTACCACGAGCTTGTGGTTCACGCTGCCCAGAAGGCCGATCACGCCGTCTTCGTGCTCAATCCTCGCGATATCAAGCACTACGCCAAGGGCGTGGCCTGCCGCGGCAAGACCGACTCCGGCGATGCCCAGGTCATTGCGCGCTACATCGCCAAAGAGGCCGACAATCTGCACGAGCATGTCGCTCGCTCGCCCGAGCAGGAGCGGCTGCACGTGCTGCTCCAGCAACGTGACAGTCTGGTCCGGAGCAAGGCGAAGTTGAATCTCTCTCTGGGCGCGGGGGCATCGGAGTCCGCCCTCTTTGGGCGCATTTTCAGTAGCCTGAAAGAGGCCATTGCCATGCTGGACCAGCAGATTCAGCAGCTGTGTCGCAGCGGCCAACAGCGCGACCTGTACCGGCGGATCATGACCATCCCCGGGATCGGGCCGACGGTGGCTGCCTTCGTCACCCATCACATCACCCGCTGGCCGCTGGCCAACTCCGACGCTTGGATCGCCTGCACCGGTCTGGATCCGCGACCCAACGAGTCCGGTGCACGGATCGGCCGACGCCGATTGTCCAAACGAGGCAATGCCAGCCTGCGCCAGATCCTCTACATGGCCGCCATGGGCCTGACCCGATCCAAAGGCGGCAAGCCTCTCTACCTCGCCATCCGCGAGCGCGGACACAGCAGCACCGCCAGCTTCAACATCCTGGCCAGAAAGCTGGCCAAGGCCAGAAAGCTGGCCAAGATCGCCTGGGGCGTCTTCAAGAGCGGCAAGGATTTCGATCCCGCCATGCTGAAGGTGGGTCAAACCTGCTTCCAGCAGGCTTGACCGCGAACATAGGATCTCGGCTCTACAGGAAAGCAGTGCCGGCGAAAGGCGTGCCGACCAACGGTCGGCACCCACCGTCGCAGGCTCACGCCAGCAGCCGCTCCACCAGCCGCTGGTACAGCCCCGGCAACGCGTCCAGCTCGTCCACGCACACGTTCTCATCCACCTGGTGGATGCTGGCGTTGACCGGCCCCACTTCGATGCACTGCGCACCCAGCGGTGCGATGAAGCGCGCGTCGGAGGTGCCACCGCCGGTGCTTTCCTCCGGCACACGACCGATGTGTTCGGCCAGCACCGCACGCGCGGTGGCGCGCAGCGTGCCTTCCGGGGTGTAGAACGGCTCGCCGCTGCGATGCCACTTCAGCGTGTACTGCAGGCCATGCTGGTCGAGCAGTGCGACGATCTCCGCCTCCAGCTTCGGCGCGTCCCAGTGCGGGTTGTAGCGGATGTTGAAATCCACCTCCAGCTCACCGGGAATCACGTTGTTGGCGCCCGTGCCGGCATGGATGTTGGAGATCTGCAGGCTGGTCGGCGGGAAACTCTCGTAGCCCTCGTCCCAGCGCCGTGCACTCAGCTCGGCCAGGGCCGGCGCCGCCTGGTGGATCGGGTTGCGTGCCTTCTCCGGATACGCCACATGGCCCTGCACGCCCTGCACCCGCAGCTTGGCCGACAGGCTGCCACGACGCCCCACGCGCAGCAGGTCGCCCAGCGTCGCGGTCGACGACGGTTCGCCGGTGATGCACCAGTCGATGCGCTGGCCGCGCTCGGCGAACAGGCGCGCGACGTGGCGCACGCCATCCATGGCGTCGCCTTCCTCGTCGCTGGTCAGCAGCACCGCCAGCGTACCGGGGTGATCAGGATGCGCGGCGACGAACTGCTCGGCGGCGACCACGAACGCCGCCACGCTGCCCTTCATGTCGGCGGCGCCACGGCCATACAGCACGCCATCGCGGATCTGCGGCGTGAACGGGTCGCTGGTCCAGGCCTCGCGCGGACCCGTCGGCACCACGTCGGTATGGCCCAGCAGTACCAGTACCGGCGCGCCATGCCCGTGGGTCGCCCACAGGTTGTCGACGTCGCCCAGGCGAAGGTGATCGCACTGGAACCCGGCCTGCTTCAGGCGTGCCGCCAGCAGTGCCTGGCAGCCAGCATCATCCGGCGTCACCGAGCGTCGTGCGATCAGTTCGCAGGTCAGGTCGAGGACCGCGCTCATGCGTCACCCACACCGAAGCGGGCCTTGAAGCCGTTGTCACTGAAACCCTGACTGACCGTGCCGTCGGCAGTGACCACCAGCGGACGCTTGATCAGCTGCGGGTACTCGCGCAGCAGCAGCTTCCATTCGGCATCCGAATCAGCGGCCTTGCGGTTGTCCGGCAGCTGCCGCCAGGTGGTGGACGACTTGTTGACCATCGCAGCCAGGCCACCCAGCTGCGCAGCCCACGCCAGCAGTGTTTCCGGGCTGGGTTTGTTGTCGCGGTAGTCGACGAAGGTGTACGGCACGCCGAAGCGGTCCAGCCACTTGGTCGCCTTCTTGCAGGTATCGCAGTTCTTCAAACCGTAGACAGTGGTGCTCATGGCCATCTGTGATGCTGGAAAACAGAGGGCCAGAATCTCACAACAGGCGCTCGGACACGACCCGGAACGGCACCCGCGGCAGCCGGAAGGCCAGCCCCTCGTGCAACGCCACGCCCATCGCCTGCAGGCGCGGGCACTGCAGTTCGTCTTCCAGCTGCAGCGGCTGCAGGCGGTCGATCTCCACCGGCAACGCGATGCGGGTGCTGGCCCAAAGTCCGTCGCAGGTACGGGCAATGGCCTCGTCCTGGCAGGTCAGGAAGCGCAGCAGGGCCTGATGGCCACCGAAGGCCGCCGTCCACGCCGTATTCTCCCAGCCGGCAGCGGCCCGCCACTGCAGGTGCAGCCCAGGCGCACTGCCCTGCCCGCCTTCGATCAGGGTGTGCCCACCGCCATCGGCGCCCACCACATGCTCGAAGCGTGTGGACAGATGCGGCTGCATGGCATCGCTGAAGGCGCGCGCGCCCGCCACGAAGGCCAGCTGGTCCATCACGTTGCGGTCGAACAACACCACCGGTGTCCCGCCCGGATCGTCGTCACGGCGCAGGTACCAGCGCCAGTTGCTCTGCCTTGGGGACGGCAGCAGCGAACGCAGCGGCCCGGCCAGTGCCGGCCCGAAGTGGCCGTGACGGTAGCTGAGGATGGTGTAGGGCGTACGCCCGGCATGGACCACGTAATGATGGCCCGGCGGTGGTGATGGTGCGCGGCGCACGTCGACCCACCAGCTCACGTAGACCACGTCGCGCACATCACTGACCAGCGCCGGCATCGGCCAGCGCCGCGACAGTGCGCGGCGCAGCCGGGTCCAGCGCGGGGCGTGCAGCAGGCGCGGCAGCATCCGCCCGAACAGGGTGTCGGACGGATGCTGGTAGATCGCGGACTGCGCCAGATCTTCCGGCGCAGTCACCTTCAGTCGGCCAGGCCGCGCAGCAGGTCGTTGACGCTGGTCTTGCTGCGGGTCTTGGCATCAACCTGCTTGACGATCACCGCGCAGTACAGCGAATGGGTACCGTCCTTGCTCGGCAGCGAGCCGGACACCACCACGCTGTACGGCGGGATGTAGCCGTAGGTGATTTCGCCGGTGGCACGGTTGTAGATGCGGGTGCTCTGGCTGAGGAACACGCCCATGCCGATCACGCTGTGGTGACCGACGACCACGCCTTCCACCACTTCCGAACGCGCACCAATGAAGCAATGGTCCTCGATGATGGTCGGGCTGGCCTGCAGCGGCTCCAGCACGCCGCCGATGCCGGCGCCGCCGGACAGGTGGCAGTGCTGGCCGATCTGCGCACAGGAACCGACGGTGGCCCAGGTATCGACCATGGTGCCTTCGCCGACGTAGGCGCCGATGTTGGTGAAGCTCGGCATCAGCACCACGTCCTTGCCGAAGTAGGTGCCGCGGCGGGCGATCGCGCCCGGCACCACGCGCACGCCGCCACGGCGGAACTTCGCTTCGTCATAGCCGGCGAAGCGCGATTCGACCTTGTCCCAGAACGGCGCCGGGCGCGCATCGACCACGGCCATGTCGTTGACGCGGAAGTACAGCAGCACCGCCTTCTTCAGCCACTCGTTGACCTTCCAGCCACCGTGGCCGTCCGGTTCGGCAACGCGGAACTCGCCGCTTTCCAGGCCATCGATCACCCGGTTGACCAGCGGCTTGGTCGAGCCTTCCAGCTCGTGCAGGGTCAACGTGGCGCGACGTTCGAAGGCACTTTCGATACCGAACTTCAGTTCTTCCACGCCCGGCGCGGCCGGCTTGCGCAGCGACTTGCGGGCGATGGTTTCGGCGCGTGCGGCTTCGGCACTCTTGGCCGGGGCCTTCTTCGGTGCCGCCACCTTCTTCGCCGGGGCCTTCACCGCTGCGGCTTTCTTCGGCGCGGCAGCCTTCTTCGCGGCCGGCACGGCGGCAGTTTGACCAGCCTTCGGCTGTTGTGGAGCTTTCTTGGCCGCTGCGCTCTTGGCGGTGGCAGCAGTCTTCTTAACAGGCTTGGTGGCCATCAGGCGGGGTCTCCGGCGTTTCGATCAGGGTCCAGGCAGGCCAGCATCGCGTCATGCAGCTGCTGCCGGGCAGGTTCAGTCAGGGGGAGGTCGTGTTCGTCACTGATCACGAAGGTGTCTTCGGCGCGTTCGCCGAACGTGGCAATGCGCGCATCATGCACGCGCAGGCCCTGGTTGCGCAGCACGAACGCCACGTCGGCCAGCAGGCCGGGGCGGTCGGGCGCGACCAGGGCAAAACGGGTCGCGCCGGGCTCATCGCGGAACTCGATGCGCGGGGCGAAGCGGAAGTGCCGCAGCTGTCGTGGCACCACCCGGCGTGACGGCCGCAGGCGCGACAGGTCACCGCTGAGCGCCTCACGCAGCGCCGCCTCAAGGTTGGCACTGCTGCCATCGGCGAAGGTATCGGCCGGGTTCACTTCGAAGGTATCGAAGATGGTATCGGCCGGGCCGTCCAGCACGCGGGCGCGGTGAATGCCGTAGCCCTTGCGGTCCAGCGTCATCACGATCGCGGCGAACAGGCCGTCGCGGTCCGGCGAATGCACGAATACTTCCAGCGCGGGGTCGTCGACACTGATCCGGCGTACCTTCACCAGCGCCTGGCCCTGCTTCACCGGCACCAGCGCGGCGGCCTGCCAGGCCAGCTGCTCCGGGCGCAGACGGATGAAGCCCTCATCAGGCATCACCGCGAACTGGCGGTCGATGGTGGCATCGTCGTAACCCCGTTCGCGCACCAGCGCACGCACGCTGTCGCGCGCCTCGGCCACACGCTCGGCAGCTGGCACCGGATGCTCAAGCCCCTCGCGCAACGCGCGCCGGGTGGCGAAGTACAGGTCGGCCAGCAGGCGGTCCTTCCATGCATTCCACAGCTTGGGGCTGGTGCCTGCGATGTCGGCGCAGGTCAGCAGGTACAGATAGTCGAGGCGGTCGCGGCTGCCGACCAGGGTGGCGAAGCGATGGATCACCACCGGGTCGGCGATGTCCTGCTTCTGCGCGGTCACCGACATGCGCAGGTGCTGTTCGACCAGCCACGCCACCAGTTCGGTGTCGGAGGTGCTCAGCGCATGCGCCTGGCAGAACGCGCGCGCGTCCACCGCACCCAGCTCAGAATGGTCGCCGCCACGGCCCTTGGCGATGTCATGGAACAGGCCGGCCAGCAGCAGCAGTTCCGGCTTGCGCAGGCGCGGCCACACTTCGTGCGCGATCGAAAAGCGCTCGTCGGCACGGCTGCTGGCAAACAGGCCGATGTTGCGCAGGACCATCAGCGTGTGCTGGTCGACGGTGTAGACATGGAACAGGTCGAACTGCATGCGCCCGCTGACCTGGGCAAAAGCGGGAATCCACTGGCCAAGCACGCCCAAGCGCGCCATGCGCGAGAGCGTATCGACCGGTCGCTGGCCGCGCAGCAGCGCCAGGAACTGCTCGCGCGCATCGGCATCGGCTTGGTCGTAGGCCGGCAGCAGCGGCAGCGCTTCGGCCAGCGCGCGCGCGGTCAGCGAATGCAGGCCGCGCACCTGCGGATTGTTGGCCCAGCTGGCAAACAGCGCGAACACCTGACCGATATCACCGCGCGGCCAGTCGGCCTCGTTGGCGGCCAGGTAGCCACGGCGCAGGGAAAAGCCCACGGTCAGCGGTTCCGGCTGGGCCTCGCCATCGAATTGTTCCTCGAAGCGCTGCAACAGGCGGTCGCTGATCCGGCGCACTACCAGCGCGGCGCGGTAGAAGCCCTGCATCATCTTCTCGACACCGAGGTTCTCGGCATCGTCTTCAAAGCCCAGGCGTGCCGCCAGGGTCTTCTGGTAATCAAAACGCAGGCGCTCTTCCGGGCGACGCGCGACCAGATGCAGGCCAAAGCGCAGCCGCGCCAGCACCGCACGCTCGCGCTTCAGTGCTGCCGCTTCGTCTGCGCCCAGATGGCCGAGCCCGACCAGCGCCTCCAGGTCACGCACGCCGAACGCACGCAGTGCCATCCAGCCCAGCGTGTTGAGATCGCGCAGGCCACCGGGGCCATCCTTCAGGTCCGGCTCCAGGTTGTCGGCAGTGTCGCCGAAGCGCTGGTGTCGGTTGCGCAGCTCTTCCAGCTTGGCCAGGAAGAAAGTGCGCGCCGGCCACAGTTCACGATCGTCGACGGCCTCGCGCAGCGCGCGGCGCGCCACATCATCGGCCAGGATCGGGCGCGCCTCGATCAGCGCGGTCAGCACGGTCTGGTCCGCTGCCGCCTCGCGGCACTGCGATGCAGAACGCACCGCATGGCTGACCGCCAGCCCGCAGTCCCACAACAGCGCGAACAGGCGCGCCAGCGCTGCCTCATGGGCCACCTGTGCCGGCGGATCGCCGAACACCAGCAGGTCGATGTCCGAACGCGGGAACAGTTCACCGCGGCCATAGCCACCCACCGCGAACAGCGACAGCCCGCAATCGGCCGGCAGGCAACGCTGCCAGGCCAGGCGGATCAGATGGTCGGCAGCGCGCGCCCGCAGCGCCAGCAGGCGCTCGATGTTGTCGCCCTGGTCGAAGCGGCGGTACAAGCGCGCATCGGCCTGCTGCAGCGCCTGCCGTGCGGCAGACGCCCATTCGGGATCGTCGAGCGAATCGGCCGGCGCGTCCAGCAGTGAACCCGCCGGCAGCATCGTCAGGAGACCTGCGATTCGCCCGGCGACAGGGTCAGCACGTCCACGCCGGTCTCGGTGACCGCGATCATGTGCTCCCACTGTGCCGACAGCTTGCGGTCCTTGGTCACCACGGTCCAGCCATCCGGCAGCACCTTGTTGTAACGGGTGCCCTCGTTGATCATCGGCTCGATGGTGAAGGTCATGCCCGGCTGCAGCACCAGGCCCTGGCCCGGGCGGCCGTAATGCACCACCTGCGGCTCGTCGTGGTAGACCTTGCCGATGCCATGGCCGCAGTACTCGCGCACCACGCTGAAACGCTCGCCTTCGGCATAGCTCTGGATGGCATGACCGATGTCGCCCAGGGTGGCGCCCGGGCGCACCGCGCGGATGCCGCGCCACATCGCTTCGTAGGTGGTTTCCACCAGGCGGCGGGCCATCACCGACGGGGTGCCGACGAAGTACATGCGGCTGGTGTCGCCATGCCAACCGTCCTTGATGACGGTGACGTCGATGTTGATGATGTCGCCATCCTTGAGCACCTTCCCTTCGCTGGGAATGCCATGGCAGATGACGTTGTTGACCGAGGTGCACACGGTCTTGGGGAAGCCGCGGTAGCCGACGTTGGCCGGAATGGCGCCCTGCACGTTCACGATGTGGTCGTGGCAGATGCGGTCCAGTTCCTCGGTGGTGACACCGGGCTTGACGTGGGGGGTGACGATGTCGAGCACTTCGCTGGCCAGGCGGCCGGCGATTCGCATCATCTCGATTTCCTGCGGGGTTTTCAGATTCACGCTCATGGCGCCCATTATCGCCGATCCGGCCGCAATCTGAACGAACGCCACCCAACTGGCGATCCGGGCCATGCACGGTTCCGGCAAGGAAAGTGAAAGCGTGATGGCCTGCGCGCTTTCTTTCGCTGATTTATCACGGATTACAGACACTTACCCGCACAAGCTGAGGCTACCGTCGCCGAAGCGGTGCCGAACGTGCCGCCTTCGCCTTGTTCAACGGACCTTCGGGTCAGGGAGGTTGTCCATGCGATCTGCGCTTCGTTCCCCGCTTGCCTGGGCCCTGGCCGGGGTCCTGCTGTCCAGCCCGGCCCTGGCTGCCGACACCACCACTTTCAACGTCACCCTGGTGGTCACCAAGGCCTGCACCATCACCGCGGCGGCCGCCACCAACGTCGACTTCGGCACCGCCGCCTCGACCACCGCTACCCCCACCCTGGGCCAGGGCACAGTGACCGCACAGTGCTCGGCCCTGACTCCGTACACGATTTCACTGAATGCGGGTGCAAACGCCAGCACCGCCAATGACGTCACCACCCGCCGGATGAAGAACACCAACGCCGCGGTGACCGCCAACAACTTCGTAGGCTACCAGCTGTACCAGGATGCCGCGCACACCCTGGTCTGGGGTTCCACCTCCGGCACCAACACCCAGGCCGGCATCGGCACCGGCCTGGCCGTGCCCTACATCGTCTACGGCCAGATCCTCAACCTGAGCACCAACAACCCGGCCACCGGTAACTACCTGGATACGGTCACCGCCACGATCACCTATTGATGGAGCACGCCCGCATGGCCGGACCCCGCCCGTGGCGCGCCACCGGCGTGGCGCTGCTCGCCCTGTGCCTGCTGGCGACCTCTACGGCAGGTGCCACCAGTCTGCAGGTCGCCCCCACCAGCCTGCAGCTGGAAGCCCGCCAGCGTGCCGGCGAGCTGTGGCTGACCAACAGCGGCACCTCCCCGGTGAAGCTGCAGGTACGCGTCTTCCGCTGGGTGCAGCAGGGCGGCCAGGAGCAACTGCTGCCCACCGATGAACTGATGGCCTCGCCGCCGATGCAGGAGCTGGCCGCCGGCCAGCAGCAGCTGGTGCGGGTGATGCGCCCGACCCGGGAGCCCCCCTCGGCGCAGCAGTATTACCGCCTGATCGTGGACGAGGTACCGGACCTGGCCACCCGTGCCGAGGGCATGCAGTTCGTCCTTCGCTACTCGATCCCGGTGTTCGTACAACCCGCGTCCGGCAAGCTCGCCCCCCAGCTGCAGGCGCGCCTGGTAACGCTGGACGATGGCCGCAACGGCGTCGAGGTGGCCAATTCGGGCAACAGCTACGCACAGATTGCCGATCTCGCACTCGGCAGCGTCAAGCGCCCGCGCATCGTGCACCCCGGTTTGCTGGGCTATGTCCTCCCCGGCCAGGTGATGCGCTGGCCGATCGAGCGCATGGCGATCGACCGCGACAACGACCAGATCACGGCCAAGCTCAATGGCGAGTCGGAACAGACGCCGCTGTCGCCCCCATCGGCTCGCTGAGGCGTTGATGGGCGCGCTGCTTGCTGCCCTGGCTCCTGCGGCGACCGAAGCCGCCGATGTGTCCGGCGCAACGGCCACCGGGGCCGCCGACGTATCAGGCATCTCCGCCGATGCGATCCTGCCGCCCCCCACCCCGCTGACCGCCAACCAGACGCTGTACCTGGACGTGTCGCTCAACAGCACGCCGCGCGGGCTGCTTCCCTTCATCGAGAACCGCGGCCGCCTGCAGGCCAGCCCCGAGGTCCTGCGCCAGCTCGGCTTCAATGCCAGTGGCGATGCACCGGTGTACCTGGACCAGATCAGCGGCGCGGTGGTGCGCTATGACGCCCACCTGCAGACCCTGGCGCTGGACGTGCCGCTGGACCAGCTAACCCTGCCGACCACCGTGCTCAGCCGCCCGCAGACGCGTGCGCCCGCCGGCAGCGCCTCGCCCGGCGTGCTGCTCAACTACGACATCTACGGCAGCCGGGTGGACACGCTCGGCAACCTCAGCCTGAGCTCGGAGCTGCGCCTGTTCGGCATCGGCGACGGCACCTTCGAGAACACCGCGATCAGCCGTCGCTACCAGCAGCCCGGCGACCGTCGCTGGCGCGGCGAAAGCGTACGTCTGGATACGCGCTGGCGCCTGGATTTCCCCGACCAGGCGATGACCCTGGAGGTCGGCGACTTCTACAGCGGCTTCGTCGATTGGACCCGCCCGGTGCGCCTGGGCGGCCTGCAGATCGGCCGCAACTACGGGCTGCAGCCCTATCGCGTCCTGACCCCCACGCCCAGCTTCCTCGGCCAGGCGGTGGTGCCGTCCACGGTCGAGCTGTACGTCGATGGCCTGCGCCAGTACAGCGGCCAGGTGCCGGTCGGCCCGTTCCAGCTGGCCGCGCAGCCGGGCATCAGTGGCACCGGCAGCGCACAGGTGGTGGTCACCGATGCCTTCGGCCGCATGCAGACGCTGGACTTCAGTTTCTACGGTACCCAGCAACTGCTGGCCAAGGGTCTGTCGGACTGGTCGATCGGCGTCGGCCGCCTGCGCGAGGACTTCGGCCAGCGCTCCTTCGCCTACGATGATCGCACTGTGGCCAACGCCAGCTGGCGCGGCGGCATCAGCGACTCGTTCACCGGCGAGGCCCATGCCGAAGGCGGCGGCGGCCTGACCCAGGCCGGCATCGGCGGCTGGTGGCTGCTCGGCGGTGCCGGCGTATTCAACGCAGCCTACGCGCACAGCGATTACCACGGCCTGCAGGGCGGGCAGTGGGCGCTGGGTTACAGCTGGAACAACCGTCGCCTCAACTTCAACCTGCGCAGCGTGCGCAGCCACGGCGACTACCGCGACCTGGGCGCATTGCAGGGCAACCTGCCGCCCAGCATCAGCGAGCAGGCCACGGTCGGCATGGATCTGCTGCGGCTGGGTACGCTCAGCGCCAGCTACCTGCGCCTGCGCTACCCGGATGGCGAGGACAACCGCTACGCCAGCCTGTTCTGGTCGCGCACCTGGAGCCAGCGCTGGTCAGCCTACCTGTCGGTGAACCAGAACCTGGACCAGAGCGACGACCGCAGCATCTATCTGTCGGTGACCGCCAGCCTGGGCAACAACCGCCAGGCCAGTCTGTCCAGCCAGCGCAACGGCGACAGCCAGAGCTGGGTGGCCGACGTGACCCAGCCGGTGCCCGGTGACGGCAGCGCTGGCGGTGTCGGCTGGCGTGCACAGGTACGCCATGGCGAGGACGGCAATGGTGGCCTGGCCGAGGTCGGCATTCTCAATGGCATCGGCCGCTATTCGTTCGGCGCCTCGCGCCAGGGCGGGCTCAACTATGCCTACGGCAGCGCCAGTGGCAGCCTGGTCTGGATGGGCGGGCACGCGTTCGCCACCCGCGAGGTCTCGGACGCGTTCGCGGTGATCAGCACCAACGGTGTCGGCGGCGTGCCGGTGCGGCTGGAAAACCGCCTGATCGGCGTCACCGATGATCGTGGCCTGCTGCTGGTCAGCCCGCTGCTGTCCTGGCAGCGCAACCGGGTCTCGATCGACACCCTGGACCTGCCCGAAGACATGCGTGCCGACCGCATCGAGGACTGGGTGACGCCGCGCCAGCGCGCAGGTGCGCGCGTGACCTTCCAGCTGCGCTCGCGGCCCTCTCTGAGCCTGACCCTGCTGGCGATGGACGGACAGCCGCTGGAAGTGGGCAGCGAAGTACAACTGCCCGATGGCCGCCAGACGACGGTGGGCTATGACGGCCTGCTGTATCTGGAAGACGTCGCCGCCGGCAGCGTGCTGTACATCACCACCAGCCGCGGACAGTGCCGGGTGAAGGTGCCCGATCTGCCCAAGGTGGTGGCAGCCGGCGCGCGGCCGAAGCCGGCACCGCTGCAGTGCATCCCGGAGGTAGCGCCGTGAAGGTGCTGCTGCTCGGCCTGTTGCTGTTGGCCGGCCTGCTGGCGAGCGCACCGGCGGGCGCCACTGCGGTCTGTACGGCCGTCGCCAACCCCACCCTGCCGTTCGGCAACATCAACAGCAATGCCCCCGGCCCCACTACAGCCACGTTGAACATCACGGTCACCTGCACCACCGCCGCGCTCAGCCTGCTGGCCACTACCGGTGTGCGCGTCTGCGTAGGCATCGGTGCCGGCAGTGGCGGCGGTAGTGCCACGACGTCACGGACGATGGCCACCGGCAGTGGCGACACCATGAATTTCCAGTTGTACAACAACGCCAGCTTCGGCCAGGTCACCGGCCTGCTTCCACGCGGCACGCCACCGGCGCAGGAACTGGCCATGTCCTACAACGTACCGCTGCTGACAGGCGGCAGCGGCGCGCAGACCACGCAATTGTTCGCGCAGATCCCGGCCAACCAGGTGCTGGCTTCCGGCGCGTACAGCAGCTCGTTCAATGGTGCCAACGTGGTATTGACCTGGGCCTGGAACGAAGTCCTGCTCGGCACCGCCACCGTGCCGGCCACCTGCAACGGCGGCGCCACCGGTACCAACAGCGCCAGCGCCGCCTTCAGCTTCACCGCCACCGCCAACGTGCTGCCGCAATGCGGCAGCTACGTCACCACCAACATGAACTTCGGCAATGTCACCGGCGGCATTCCGGCCAACATCGACCAGACGGCCACACTGACCCTGACCTGCCTGAAGAACACCGCCTTCCAGGTCGGCCTCAACAACGGCCAGAACAACCCCGCTGCCACCACCACCCGGCGCATGGCCACCACCATCGGCACCGGCACCTACTTCCTCAATTACGAGTTGTACCGGGACTCGGCACGGACCCAGCGCTGGGGCAATACGCTGACCGTTGATACCGCCAGCGGAACCGGCACCGGCAGTGCGCAGCAGCTGACCATCTACGGCCGGGTACCACCGGTGACCGGCCAGCCCGCGGCCGGCACCTACAACGACCTGGTGCAGGTGACAATCACTTACTGACCCGTGTGCCGACCAACGGTCGGCCCCCACCAGGGAGGGTTCGATCCACGTGCCGGCCAACGGTCGGCCCCCACCGGGGCCAGGTTCGGTAGATCCACGCCATGCGTGGATGCGCCCATCACCCCTGCCCCAGGAGCAGTCGACTGACAGTCGACGCTACAGATTCGGCCGATCCTGCCGATATCGCGCAACGGGTCCTACAGCACGGTGGATGGCAGGTGGTTCGCGCATTTCTGATCGGGGCGATGCTGGTCGCCAGTACGCCGGCGTGGGCCGATCCCAGCAGCAGTGCCCTGCAGATCCGGCTGATCGTGGTCGAGGGCTGCAGCAATGATGCCGGCAACGCCCGATGCACGACTCCGCACCAGCGCAGCGACGCACCCGGGCTTCCGCAGCAGATCCGCGACCTCGCCCCGCCCACCGACAGCGACGACGCGGCACCCGCCGTGACCGTCATCTACTGATGCGCACCCTGCTGAGCGTTCTGGCACTGCTGCTGGCACTGCCCGCGGCGGCGCTGGACCTGCAGCCGACCACCCTGCAGCTGCCGGCCGCAGGGGGGCGTAGCGAGCTGTGGCTGCATAACCCCGGCCCCGGCCACTGGCAGGGCGAAGTGCGGATCCTGGTCTGGGAACAGCAGGCCGACGCGGAGACGCTGCGGCCCAGCGACCAGATCCTGGCCAGCCCCACCCGGCTCGATATCGCGCCCGGCACCCGCCAGCGCATCTGGTTGCTGCCGCGCCAGCCCGCCCCCGTTGCTGCCGAACGGGCCTACCGGGTCGTGCTCGCCCCCAGCGCACCAGGCCTGGCGCGCTACTCGCTGCCACTGTTCCGGGGGAATCCGGGACCACTGGCACAGCCACGACTGCATGCCGGAATCGAGCCCCATCCGTCGCATCCTTCGCTGCGACTGGAAAATGCCGGTACCCTGCACGCCCGCCTGCATGAGCTCACCTTCGTCGCCAACGATGGCCGCCTCACCGTGCTGCTGCCAGGACTGGCCGGTTATGTCCTGGCCGGGCGGGAACGCCACTGGGCCCTGCCCGCCCGTGGCGATGGCTACGCCGGCGGCCATTTCCAGGCCCGGCTGCAGGACGGCCGCGTGGTCGAACTGACCACACCGGACCCGGCAATTGCAGCCAGCGCTCCCAGCGGGCTATAATCGACCGGATTCCTGCCGCCTGCGTGCGCGGGAACCCGTCCACACCGGACGTCACCGGTGAATCCACACCTGCTGCCCCCATCCGTGCCGGGGTGCTCCGCAAGGAGTTCGGCCACGGAGGCAACAGGGAAGCCCAACCCCGGAACCGATCGCGCTTCCACGCGTCCCGCATACCTATCCCCGCGGGCGGAATCGCTGGTTCCATATCAGGAGTATTGCAATGCCCCAGGTCACCATGCGTCAGATGCTGGAAGCCGGCGTCCACTTCGGCCACCAGACCCGCTACTGGAACCCGAAGATGGCTCCGTACATCTTCGGCGCCCGCGGCAAGATCCACATCATCAACCTGGAAAAGACCGTCCCGCTGTTCAACGATGCGATGAACTTCATCTCGTCGGTTGCCCAGAAGCGCGGCACCGTCCTGTTCCTGGGCACCAAGCGCAGCGCCCGCGAAACCATCAAGGAAGAAGCCGAGCGTTGCGGCATGCCGTTCATGAACCAGCGTTGGCTGGGCGGCACCCTGACCAACTTCCGTACCGTCAAGCAGTCGGTTGCCCGCCTGAAGGAACTGGAAGCCGGTGAAACCGACGGCACCTTCGAGAAGCTGGTCAAGCACGAAGTGCTGGGCCTGCGTCGCGAGCGCGACAAGCTGGAAGCCTCGCTGGGCGGCATCAAGGACATGAACCGTCTGCCGGACGCCATCTTCGTGATCGACATCGGCCACGAAGACATCGCGATCAAGGAAGCCAAGAAGCTGGGCATCCCGGTCATCGCCGTGGTCGACACCAACTACAACCCGGAACTGGTGGACTACGCCATCCCGGGCAACGACGACGCCATCCGCGCTGTGCAGCTGTACGCCCGCGCCGCTGCCGACGCCGTGCTGGAAGGCAAGGCCGCTGCGCCGCACGCCGCTTCGGTGCGTGAGGAAGAGTTCGCCGAAGCCGCTGCTGAAGGCGACGAGAAGCCGGCCCGCCGCGCTCCGGCCAAGAAGGCTGCCAAGAAGGGCGACGACGCCCAGGCCTGATCCAGGCCCCGGGGTGGACGCCCGGCGTCCACCCTCCCTGCACGCAGCCTTTGGCGCGTGACAGGACCGTGTCACACGGGCCGGCCACCATGCCGGCCCAACCCCTTTCTTTCGTGAGGTAATCCCGTGGAAATCACTGCTTCCCTGGTCAAGGAACTGCGCGAGCGCACCGGCGCCGGCATGATGGAATGCAAGAAGGCTCTCACCGAAGCCAACGGCGACATCGACGCTGCTGCTGAAGCCATGCGCAAGTCCGGCGCTGCCAAGGCCGACAAGAAGGCTGACCGCGTGGCCGCCGAAGGCCGTCTGGGCCTGGCCCAGGATGGCGGCAAGGCCGTGCTGGTCGAAGTCAACTCGGAAACCGACTTCGTCGCCAACGACGACAACTTCAAGTCCTTCGTCAATGCCGTCGCCGCTGCCGCCCTGGCATCGGGCGCCACCGACGTCGAAGCCGTGAAGGCTGCCAAGCTGGCCGATGGCCGCACCGTTGAAGAAGCCCGCGCCACCGCCGTGCAGACCCTGGGTGAAAACATCCAGATCCGTCGCATGGTGAAGGTTGATGGCAACAACACCGTCGGCGCCTACGTCCACACCAACGGCAAGGTTGGCGTGCTGGTCGACCTGGTCGGCGGCGACGTCGAGCTGGCCCGTGGCCTGGCCATGCACGTGGCTGCCCTGAAGCCGCCGCACAACAAGGCTGCGGACGTTCCGGCCGACTTCGTCGAGAAGGAAAAGGAAATCGAGCTGGCCAAGATGTCCGAAAAGGACAAGGCCAAGCCGGCCGAGATCCTGGAAAAGATCATCAGCGGCAAGATCAACAAGATCGTCAGCGACGTGACCCTGTACGGCCAGACCTACGTGCTGGGCGACACCACCGTCGAGCAGGTGGTCAAGGCCGCTGGCGCCGACGTGGCAGGCTTCAAGCTGCTGATCGTCGGCGAAGGCATCGAGAAGGTGGTGGAAGACTACGCCGCTGAAGTTGCCAAGGCGATGCAGGTCTGATTCCAGCCTTCCGGCTGTGAAGCGACCAGAAGGAGCCGCGGGAAACCGCGGCTCTTTTTTTATGCATGGTCCAAGGGATGAACCCATGCCCGACCGGCGGGTGCGCGCCGTCGGTGCGCGCACCGGCACCTTTGCGTTGCGCGCGAATCAAGCCGATACTCGGCGCAGGGAATCCGCAGTCACATAGCAGGAACGAAAATCGCGGACTGTGATGCATTCCTAGGTATTCTTGTCCCAATGGAATTGAACGACCCGACATGCCTCCCGAGCTGACAGCCGCCCTGGCGCTCTGCCGCAACCTGCCCTCGCCGCCCGGTATTGCCCTGCGCATCATCGAACTGGCCCAGGACCCGGAAGCGGATATCGCCACCGCCGCCGACATCATCGCCATCGACATGGCGCTGAGCGCTCGCATGCTGCGCATCGCCAATTCGCCGCTCTACGCCAGCCGTCGCCGCATCGAAAACCTCGGCCAGGCGCTGACCATGCTGGGCCTGAATGCCACGATCAGCCTTGCCCTGGGCTTCACCGTCACCCAGGGCCTGACCGGCGGTGCCGGTGCCGACCACGACCTGCGCCAGCGCGCGTGGAAACGCAGCATCCTCAGCGCCCTGGCCGCCAGCCAGCTGGGCCAGGCCCGCGGCCTGCGCCGGCTGGAGGAACTGATGCTGGCCGGGCTGCTGCAGGACCTGGGCGTGCTGTGCCTGGCCCAGGCCGAGTCGGAGCGCTATCTGCCGCTGCTGCGCGAAGCCCGTGACAACACGGATCTGGTCGCGCGCGAGCGCGAGGAACTGGGCTGCAGCCATGCCGACGTCGGCGCCTGGGTGGCCGAGCAGTGGGGCCTGCCGCGCTATCTGGTGGAAAGCATCAGCCACAGCGAGGACGAGGACGCTGCCGAGTCGCCGTTCCAGGCCTGCGTGCAGCTGTCCGGCGCGGTCGCCGACATCTGGCTGGACGACGACGCCGATGCCGCCCGCGAACGCGCCCTGCACCAGGTGCATGACCGGCTGGAACTCGACAGCGCCCGATTCGACCAGGTGCTGACCCGCATCAGCGAGGCCCTGCCGGACATCGCCAGCCTGTTCGAGGCCGGCCTGAACTCGCCATTGCGGGTTCGCGAACTGATCGACCACGCGCAGGAGCTGGCCACCCTGCGCAACCTGCGCGAGCTGCAGGATGCCGACCAGGCGCGCCGCCGCGCCGACGAATTCGAGGCGCGGGCCAAGCGCCTGGCCGACCAGGCCCACCGCGACGCCCTGACCGGCGTGCTCAACCGCCGCCAGCTGGAGGCGGTGCTGGAGCAGGAGTTCCTGCGCGCCGGGCGCCAGGGCTGGCCGCTGTCGGTGGCCTTCATCGACCTGGACGACTTCAAGAAGATCAACGATGCCCACGGCCACCTGACCGGCGACGAGGTGCTGCGCGCCTTTGCCGGCAAGCTGCAGGGCCAGCTGCGCAACAGCGACACCGTGGCCCGCTTCGGCGGCGAGGAGTTCGTCGCACTGCTGCCCAACACCAGTGAATCGGTGGCGCTGGACGTAATCCGCCGGGTGTTGGCCAACATCGTCGCCACGCCGATGGCCGAGCTGGAGGGAGGGCCGCTGTTCGTCACCTTCTCCGCCGGCGTGGCCACCCAGGGCGGCTACGAACGCTTTGCCGACGTACAGGACCTCCTGCGTGCCGCCGACGATGTGCTGTACCGCTCGAAGAACCTGGGCCGCAACCGGGTGATCGCCCGCTCCCCCGGCGCCCTGGGCCACGACGAGCTTTCGGCCACCGCCAGCGCCGAGCTGGGCTGAACCGGAAGCCCCGCATGACCGGGGCGAACGCCAGGATTTTGCGCCGCAGTGCACAAAACACTTTGGCCCGACGCCGCATGCGCGTAGAATCGCCCGCGATTTCCACGCACCCGAGGTCCCTATGTCCAAGCTCGCCTATCGCCGCATCCTTCTGAAACTGTCCGGGGAGGCGCTGATGGGAGATGAGGACTACGGCATCGACCCGAAGATCATCAACCGCCTGGCCCGTGAGGTCATCGAAGCCCAGCAGGCAGGCGCCGAAGTGGCGCTGGTGATCGGCGGCGGCAACATCTTCCGCGGCGCCGGCCTGGCCGCTGGCGGCATGGACCGGGTCACCGGCGACCAGATGGGCATGCTGGCCACGGTCATCAACGCCCTGGCCATGCAGGACGCCCTGGAAAAGCTGGGCGCCAAGGCCCGCGTGATGAGCGCGATCAAGATCAACGACGTGTGCGAGGACTACATCCGCCGCCGCGCCATCCGCCACCTGGAAAAGGGCCGTCTGGTGATCTTCGCCGCCGGCGTCGGCAGCCCGTTCTTCACCACCGACTCCGGTGCCGCCCTGCGCGCGATCGAGATCGGTGCCGACCTGCTGTTGAAGGCGACCAAGGTCGATGGCGTGTACGACAAGGACCCGAACAAGCACAGCGACGCGGTCCGCTTCGACAGCCTGAGCTACGACGAAGTGATCCGCCGTGGCCTGGAAGTGATGGATACCGCCGCCTTCGCACTGGCCCGCGACAGCGACCTGCCGATGCGCGTGTTCGACATGGGCCAGCCGGGTGAGCTGCTGAAGATCCTCAGCGGCGAGAACATCGGCACCCTGGTCCAGGGCCGCGACCCGGCCTGAGCCTGAGTGCCAGGCGAGCTCCGGGCCGATTCAGGCCCGGCAGCGTCCCGTATTCGCCTATAATCGCCCGATTCCAGTTACACCCAGGACCGGGCGATGCTCAACGACATCAAGAACAACGCGCAGACGCGCATGGCCAAGAGCATCGACGCTCTGAAGCACACCCTCACCTCGATCCGCACCGGCCGCGCCACCCCGGCCCTGCTGGACCGCGTCACGGTCAGCGCCTATGGCAACGCCAGCACCCCGCTGAACCAGGTCGCATCGATCTCCAACGCCGACGCCCACTCGCTGCTGGTCACGCCGTTCGACAAGAGCATGATCAAGGAGATCGAAAAGGGTCTCTACAACGCCGAGTTCACCCCGAACACGCTGGGCACCGCGATCCGCATCAACATGCCGCCGCCGACCGAAGAGCGCCGCAAGGAGCTGGCCAAGCAGGTGCAGAAGGAAGGCGAAGGCGCCAAGATCGCGATCCGCAACATCCGTCAGGACGCAAACAAGGAAATCGCCAAGCTGGTCAAGGACAAGGCGATCAGCGAAGACGAGAAGAAGCGCGGTGAGGACGACATCCAGAAGTTGACCGACACCAACATCAAGGACGTCGACAAGGTCGTTGCCGACAAGGAAAAAGAACTGCTGTCGGTCTGAAGTCGATGCCTTCAGTCCCGCCTCCGTTGCCGGCCGCCCTGCCCCGCCACATTGCCATCATCATGGATGGCAATGGCCGCTGGGCACAGCAGCGCCGTCGTCCGCGCGTGATCGGCCACCGGGCCGGCGCGCGTGCGGTCAACCGCACCATCGAGCGCTGCCTTGAGCTGGGCATTCCGGCGCTGACCCTGTTCGCGTTCTCAAGCGAGAACTGGGGCCGGCCGCAGGAAGAAGTCGATGCGTTGATGAAGCTGTTCCTCGGCGCGCTCGACCGCGAAGTGGACGAGCTGCATCGGCGTGGCGTGCGCGTGCGCTTCATCGGCGAACGCGAGCGCTTCGGCGCCGGTCTGGTCAGCCGCATGCAGCTGGCCGAACAGCGCACCGCCGACAACACCACCCTGACCCTGTCGATCGCCGCCAGCTACGGTGGGCGCCAGGACATCGCCCGTGCCGCGCGCGCGCTGGCAGCGGAAGTCGCCGCCGGCCGCCTGCTGCCCGAACAGATCGACGAATCGCTGCTGGGCCGCCAGGTTGCCCTGGCTGACCTGCCGCCACCGGACCTGTTCATCCGCACCGGTGGCGATACCCGCATCAGCAACTTCCTGCTGTGGCAGCTGGCGTACACCGAGCTGTGGTTCACCGAGGCCCTGTGGCCGGACTTCGATGCCGCGCTGCTGCAGCAGGCGCTGGACGCCTATGGCGGCCGCGAACGTCGTTTCGGTCTGACCAGCGCCCAGATCGCCGCACTGGCCACCGAGACCTCCAGCCCATGACCAAGACCCGAGTCCTCGCCGCGCTGATCATGGCGCCGGTCGCCATTGCCGCGATCCTGCTGCTGCCGACGCAATGGCTGGCGGCGGCCGCCGCCGCCGTGCTGCTGATCGGCCTGTGGGAGTGGCTGAAGCTGGCCGGCATCGAAGACACGCTGGCGCGCACCGTGCTGCTGGTACTGAACCTGCTGCTGATGGTACTGCTGGTGTGGGCCGATGGCAGCACGCTGGTGCTGTTCCAGATCACCACATTGGCCGGTGTTGCCTGGTGGTTGGCGGCGCTGGTCTGGCTTCGCTTCTTCAATTTCGGCGCGCAACCGTCGGCCCCCTCGCGCATCGTGAAGATGCTGGCCGGAACGCTGGCCATCGTTCCGGCCTGGGCCGCGCTGGTGCTGATCCATGCTGGCGGCGATCCGCCGGGCACGCAGGGCCACCTGTGGCTGCTGGCGGCGCTGGCACTGGTCTGGGCGGCCGATTCGGGCGCCTATTTCGCCGGTCGTCACTTCGGCAAGCACAAGCTGGCCCCGCGCATCAGCCCCAACAAGACCTGGGAAGGCCTGTTCGGCGGCCTGCTGGCCGGTGTCGCCGTGGCCGTCGGCCTGGGCTGGCTGGCCGGCATCGATACCGCACACCTGCCAGGCCTGCTGATCACTTCGGTGGTGGCCGTGTTCGCCTCGGTGCTGGGTGATCTGTTCGAAAGCCTGATCAAGCGCCACGCGGGCGCCAAGGACTCGGGCCATCTGATTCCGGGCCATGGTGGCGTACTCGACCGTGTCGACGGCGTTCTGGCGGCAGTGCCGGTGTTCGCACTCGGCAAGGAAATCTTCGGGTTCTGACCATGAATGCTGTCGCAGACCTGCGCCGGGTCGCCGTATTCGGCGCCACCGGCTCGATCGGTGCCTCCACGCTGGACGTGATCGCCCGCCACCCGCAGCGCTACCAGGCCACGGTGCTCGCCGCCGGCCGCCAGGTGCAGGCGCTGCTCGCGTTGTGCCGCCAGCACAAGCCGGCGCACGCGGTGATCGCCGACGAATCGCTGTTCGGTGAACTGCGTGATGGCCTGCGCGATGCCGGCCTGGCCACCGAGGCCCATGCCGGCCATGCCGCGCTGGACCAGCTGGCCGCCAGCGATGCCTGTGACACCGTGGTTGCCGCCATCGTCGGCGCCGCCGGGCTGTCTTCGACCCTGGCTGCCGCTGCCGCCGGCAAGCGCATCCTGCTGGCCAACAAGGAATCGCTGGTGCTGGCCGGTGAGCTGCTGACCCGCACTGCCCAGCACGCTGGCGCTGAGATCATTCCGATCGACAGCGAACACAGCGCGATCTTCCAGTGCCTGCGCTCACGCGACGCCAGCATTGACGGCGCTGGTGTGCGCCGGATCCTGCTGACCGCCTCCGGTGGCCCGTTCCGCGGCCGCAGCCGGGCCGAGCTGGCCCAGGTTACCCCGGCGCAGGCCGTGGCCCACCCGAAGTGGTCGATGGGCCCGAAGATCTCGGTCGATTCGGCGACGTTGATGAACAAGGGCCTGGAAGTGATCGAGGCCCACCACCTGTTCGGCATCCCAGGCGAGCGCATCGAGGTGCTGGTGCACCCGCAGAGCCTGGTGCATTCGCTGGTCGAGTTCGTGGACGGTTCGACCCTGGCGCAGATGGGCCTGCCGGACATGCGCACCACCCTTGCGGTCGGCCTCGGTTGGCCGCAGCGCATCGAATCGGGCGTTGCCGGCCTGGACCTGCTGGCCCAGGGCCGGCTGGATTTCGAGGCCCCCAACACCGACGCCTTCCCCTGCCTGGCCCTGGCCTGGCAGGCCATGCAGGCCGGCGGTACCGCCCCGGCGGTGCTGAACGCTGCCAATGAAGAGGCCGTTTCAGCGTTTCTTCAGGGCCGGATCGGTTTCCTGACGATCCCGGAGCTGGTTGCTAACGCTCTTTCAACACTGCCGACGCAAGCAGCCGATACACTGGAGGTCCTGTTGTCCGCCGACCAGCGGGCACGCCAGCTGACCCTGAACGCCATCGACGCCGCCTGAACGACCGCCTCGCCCCGCATGACGACGCCGCCCCTGCCCGCCACTGTGAGCCTGCATGACTGACTTCATCGGATCGGTCTGGTGGATGATTGTCAGCCTCGGGCTGCTGGTCACGTTCCACGAATTCGGGCACTACTGGGTCGGGCGCCTGTGCGGGGTCAAGATCCTGCGCTTCTCGGTCGGCTTCGGCCGCCCACTGTGGTCGCGCCGGGACCGGCACGGCACCGAGTTCGCGATCGCCGCCATCCCGCTGGGTGGCTACGTGAAATTCCTCGACGAGCGCGAGGTTGAAGTCCATCCGCACGAGCGCGGCCAGGCCTTCAACCACAAGACCGTCTGGCAGCGTATCGCCATCGTCGCTGCCGGACCGATCGCCAATCTGCTGCTGTGCATCCTGCTGCTGTGGGCGATGTTCGTGATCGGCAAGCAGGACTATTCGCCGACCATCGGCCGTGCCGATGGCATTGCCGCCAGCGCCGGACTGGCCAGTGGCGACCGCGTGCTGCGCGTGGATGAGCGCCAGGTGGCCACCCTCGGTGAAGCCAGCATGGCGCTGACCGCCGCCGCGATGGACCGCCGCGATGTGAAGCTGGAAGTGCTCGACCGCGCCGACCGGGTGCGGGTGCGCACCCTTCCGCTGTCGCAGCTGCCGGCCGGTTTCGATGAACGGCGCGTACCGATCCTGGCTGGCCTGTACTGGCAGTCGTGGCTGCAGCCGGCGCTGGTCGACTCGCTGACCGCCGATTCGGTGGTGGCCGGGCAGCTTCAGCCGGGCGATCTGATCGTGGCCATCGACGGCCAGCGCATCGACAGCGTCGACCAGGTGATCGGCGAGATCCAGGCCCTCGGCCGCGCCGGTGGCCCGGGCATGATCGAGGTCCTGCGCGGCGGTGAGCGCCTGGCGCTGGAAGTCACCCCCCGTCAGGGCAAGGATGGCAAGGGCAACCCGGTCTGGCAGATCGGCGTCGGATTCCCCACCAGCTACAGCCCCGCCTACGACACCCTGCTGCGCTACGGGCCGCTGGACGCGGTCACCGTGGCCGTGCGCGAAACCGGCCGCCTGGCCGCCGATTCGCTGGGCATGATGGGCCGCATCGTCACCGGCAAGGCCTCGCTGCAGAACGTTTCCGGGCCGGTCACCATCGCCCGCGTGGCCAATGTTTCGGCCAAGCGCGGCCTCGACTGGTTCCTGCAGTTCCTTGCCCTGCTGTCACTCAGCCTGTGCATCATCAACCTGTTGCCGATCCCGATCTTGGACGGCGGCCACCTGCTGTATTACCTTATCGAGTTGGTCAAGGGCAGCCCGCTGAGCGAGCGTGCCATCGCCGCCGGCCAATACATCGGCCTGGCGTTGCTGGCCGGGCTGATGGGGTTGGCGTTCTACAACGACATCCTCGGCCTGGTCCCGCGATGAACTTTTCCACGTTGTTGCCGTCTACAGCGTCGGCATCCCGCACCAATGAAATCGACCTTCCTACCGGACGTGACATGACGCGACTCCCCAATCGCCGCCTGCTGGCCCTCGCCCTCGCCGCCGTCACCGGCGCTCCCGCCCTGGCCCAGGCAGCCGAGCCCTTCACTGTCAGCGACATCCGCGTGGATGGCCTGCAGCGCATCAGCTCGGGCACGGTGTTCACCTACCTGCCGGTGGAACGTGGCGAGACCATCACCGACAACAAGGTCGGCGAGACCATCCGCGCCCTGTACAAGACCGGCTTCTTCGAAGACGTGCAGCTGGACCGCCAGGGCAGCATCCTGGTGGTGACCGTCAAGGAACGCCCGGCGATCAACAAGCTGACCGTCACCGGCAACAAGGACATCAAGTCCGAGCAGCTGCTCAAGGGCCTGTCCGACATCGGCCTGACCGAAGGCGGCACCTTCGACCGCCTGAGCCTGGACCGCGTGACCCAGGAGCTTCGCCGCCAGTACAACGACCGCGGCAAGTACACCGTCGAGATCACCCCGACCGTGAGCCCGCTGGACCGCAACCGCGTGGACATCGCGATCGCGATCAAGGAAGGCAAGGCGGCCAAGATCCGCCACGTCAACCTGGTCGGCACCGAGAAGTTCGAGAGCAAGGACATCCTGGAGACCTGGGAGTCCAAGGAGCACAACTGGGCGTCGTGGTACCGCCGTGATGACCAGTACTCCAAGGAAAAGCTGTCCGGCGACCTGGAAAAGCTCAACTCCTGGTACCTGGACCGCGGCTATGTCGACTTCAGCATCGATTCCACCCAGGTCTCGATCAGCCCCGACAAGCGCGACATGTTCCTCACCGCCGGCGTGACCGAGGGTGCGCAGTACAAGATCTCCGAGATCAAGGTCAGCGGCGACACCATCCTCCCGCAGGAGGACGTCGAGCGCATGGTGATCCAGAAGCCGGGCGACACGTTCTCGCGTGCGCTGCTGGAATTCAGCTCGGACACCATCACCAACTCGCTGTCCAACATCGGCTACGCGTTCGCCAAGGTGAACCCGATCCCGACCACCAACCGCCCCGACCAGACCGTGGCGATCAACATGCAGGTCGTTCCCGGTCCGCGCGTGTCGGTGCGTCGCATCCTGTTCCGCGGCAACACGCGTACGTCCGACGAAGTGATGCGTCGCGAAATGCGCCAGTTCGAAAACAGCTGGTACTCGCAGGCCGCGATCGACCGCTCCAAGATCCGCCTGCAGCGCCTGGGCTACTTCGAGTCCGTTGACGTCGAGACTCCGGCCGTCAGCGGCAGCAACGACCAGGTCGACGTCGTCTACAACGTCAAGGAAACCACCTCCGGCAGCTTCGTGTTCGGCTTGGGCTATTCGCAGTCCTACGGCATGACCACGTCGGTGCAGCTGTCGCAGAACAACTTCCTCGGCGGCGGCAACCGCGTGTCGGTCGAAGCCTCGCGCAGCAGCTACCTGCAGCGCTATGGCTTCAGCTACACCAACCCGTACTTCACCGATGACGGCGTGTCGCTGGGCTACAACCTGTCCTGGCGCGAACTGGACTACTCCGACTTCAACACCGCGCAGTACAACAGCACCAATGGCTCGGCGCAGGTGGTGTTCGGCGTGCCGATCACCGAGACCGATACCGTCTCGCTGATGTTCGGCATCGACAGCAACCAGATCACCACCTACCAGAACGCGACGCCGCAGTCGATCATCGACTACATCAACGTACTGGGCAGCAAGACTTTCCATGCCTGGCGCACGGAGCTGGGTTGGGCGCGCGACTCGCGCAACGATTACTTCATGCCGACCCGCGGTACCTACCAGCGCGTTGGCCTGGAAACCACGCTGCCGGGCTCGACCATCGAGTACTACAAGCTGAACTACCAGATCAGCAAGTACTGGCCGATCATGCCGTCGCTGGTGATCAACACCCGTGCCGAAATCGGCTACGGCGACAGCTATGGCAGCGACAAGACCGCGATGGTGCCGGACGAGAAGGGCAACCTGCGTCCGGTCACCGCCACGGGACTGCCGTTCTACGAGAACTTCTATGCCGGTGGTACCAACTCGGTGCGCGGTTTCGAGGACAACACCCTCGGCCCGCGTGAAGTCACCGCCGGTTATCCGGAAGGCCAGCCGCTGGGTGGTTCGCTGAAGACGGTCGGTTCGGTGGAAGCCTACTTCCCGCGCCTGTTCGACAGCCCGTCGGCACGCGTATCGGCCTTCGTCGACTTCGGTAACGTCTATACCGGCGTGGACAACTTCAAGGCCAACGAACTGCGCGTGTCGACCGGTGTGGCCCTGCTGTGGCGCGCCCCGGTCGGCCCGATCTCGATCAGCTATGCCTTCCCGCTCAAGAAGGAAGATGGCGACAAGATCGAGCGTCTGCAGTTCACGTTCGGTGGGCAGTTCTGACGAACCGCCCTGCGGTTCATCAGAACTGCACGCGCATCCCTCCTATCCCCCGCGCCGCTACGCATGCCATCCATGGCATGCGCCCTTCGGGCCGTTGCATGGCAACGTTGGGAATCGCTCCTGCGATTCCCAGCGGCGCGCCCCCCTTAACAAAGGGGGGCTCTCCACCAGACGGGGCGCGAAGCGCCGGGCATTGCCCGGCGTTTTCGTTTGGCCTGAATGCCGGAAGCGCCCGTTCTGCTTTTGATCTTTTCTGTTTTTCCGTGGCTGGCACTCGCGCCACGCCGTCGGAGGTCGGACGGGGTGGGGCTGCGGGGGTGTGAGCTGCATGGATGCGGCGACCAAGGCTACATGGACGTACTTGCGCCGTCCCCCGCAGCCCCGCCCCGTCCGACCCAGCCCATGGGACTGGCTCTGCCGGCCGCGAGGGGCCCTGCCGTTGGCTGCATGACCGCCCCGCATGACCGCAATGGCGTCACACGTTAAACTCCCGCCGTGAATACTCCCACCTACACCGCCCAGCAACTCGCCGAGCAGTTCGGCCTGCAGGTCCATGGCGACCCCGCCACCGCCATCCATGGCGTGGCCACCCTCGCCCATGCCGGTCCTGGCCAGCTGACCTTCCTCGCCAACCCGCGCTACCGCGCCCAGCTGGCCGACAGCCAGGCCTCGCTGGTGGTCCTGCGTGCCGACGACGCCGAGGCCGCCCCCGGCGCCGCGCTCGTCGCCAAGGACCCCTACACCACCTTCGCCAAGATCGCCGCGCTGTTCGACATCGCGCCGACGCGGCCGCCGGGCATCCATCCCAGCGCCGTCATCGATCCCAGCGCCCAGGTCGCGGCCAGCGCCCATATCGGCCCGTTCGTCTCGATCGGCGCGCGCAGCGTGGTCGGCGAGAACTGCATCATCGGCACCGGCAGCGTGATCGGCGAAGACTGCAGCCTGGACAATGGCTGCGAACTGATCGCCCGGGTCACCCTGGTTACCCGGGTCAAGCTCGGCAAGCGCGTCCGCGTGCACCCCGGTGCCGTGCTCGGCGCCGATGGCTTCGGCCTGGCGATGGACGCCGGCAAGTGGATCAAGGTGCCGCAGCTGGGCGGCGTGCGCATCGGCGATGACTGCGAGATCGGCGCCAATACCTGCGTTGACCGCGGTGCGCTGGAAGATACCGTGCTGGACGAGGACGTGCGCCTGGACAACCTGGTGCAGATCGCGCACAACGTGCAGATCGGCGCGCACTCGGCCATCGCCGGCTGCACCGGCATCGCCGGCAGCGCCAGGATCGGCCGCTACTGCCTGCTCGGCGGCCACGTCGGCGTGGTCGGCCACCTCGAGATCTGCGACAAGGTCGTGATCACCGGCAAGTCGGTGGTCCGCAATTCCATCCATGAGCCGGGCGAGTACTCGTCCGGCACCCCGTTGACCGACAACCGCACGTGGCGCAAGAACGCCGCGCGCTTCAAGCAGCTGGACGCATTGGCTCGCCGCGTCCTGGCCGCTGGCAAGGAGAAAGAATGAACGACACGCTGCAGCTTCCTATCGACGTCTGCGAGATCCAGGAACTGCTCCCGCACCGTTACCCGTTCCTGCTGGTGGACCGGGTGCTTGAACTCGACATCGAGGCCAAGCGCATCCTGGCGCAGAAGAACGTCAGCATCAACGAGCCGTTCTTCCAGGGCCACTTCCCGGGCCGCCCGATCATGCCCGGCGTGCTGATCATCGAAGCGCTGGCCCAGGCCGGTGGCGTGATGACCCAGCTCACGCTCGGCCGGGATGCGCAGTCCAAGCTGTTCTACATGGTCAAGGTGGAAAACGCCCGCTTCAACAAGCAGGTCGTCCCCGGCGACGTGCTGATGCTGGATGTGCAGATGAAGCGTCTGATCCGCAACATGGGCTGGTACTACGGCGAAGCCAAGGTCAACGGTGAAGTCGTTGCCTCGGCCGAAGTCATGTGCGCCGGCGCCAAGGGCTGATCCACTGGAGGCAGGAATGACTGACAACGCACCGCGGATCCACCCGACCGCCGTCATCGATCCGGCCGCGCGCCTGGCCGATGACGTGCAGGTGGGCGCCTTCACCCTGATCGGGGCCGATGTGGAAATCGGTGCCGGCACGGTGGTCGGCCCCCATTGCAGCATCCATGGCCCGACCCGGATCGGCCGCGACAACCGCTTCGTCGGCCATGCCGCGATCGGTGGCGAGCCGCAGGACAAGAAGTTCGCCGGTGAGCGCACCGAGCTGGTGATCGGCGACCGCAACGTGTTCCGCGAATTCGTCACCCTGAACCGTGGCACCGGCGGCGGCGGCGGCATCACCACGATCGGCAACGACAACTGGATGCTGGCCTACACGCACGTGGCGCACGACTGCCATGTCGGCAACTTCTGTGTGTTCTCCAACAACACCACCCTGGCCGGCCACGTGACCGTAGGCGACTACGTGATCATCAGCGGCTTCGCCGGTGCCCACCAGTTCTGCCGCATCGGTGCCCACGCCTTCCTCGGCATGGGTGCGCTGACCAACGGTGATGTTCCGCCGTTCACCATGGTCGGCACCGATTCGCTGGGACGCCCACGCGGTATCAACAGCGAAGGCCTGAAGCGCCGCGGCTTCGACGCCGAGCGCATTTCCGCCATCAAGCGTGCCTACCGCACGCTGTACGTGGCGGGCCTGCCGCTGGCCGAGGCCAAGGTGCAGCTGACCGAACAGGCGCGTGACAGCGATGACGTGAAGGCCATGCTGGACTTCATCGAGCACGCCGAGAGGCCCTTGCTGCGATGAGCAGCACGACCGGCCAGGCGCCGGCCGGCGCCGCCGTGATTCCGCTGGCCTCGATGGCCGGCAGCGTCCCCGCGCAGCGGGTGCTCAGCGAGCGCCCGTTGCGGATCGCCCTGGTGGCCGGTGAGGCTTCCGGTGATCTGCTGGGTGCGGGCCTGGTACGCGAACTGAAGGCGCGCTTTCCGAATGCCGAATTCGCCGGCATCGGTGGCGATGCCATGCGCAGCGCCGGCTGCCAGACCTGGCACGATGCCAGCGAGCTGGCGGTGATGGGCCTGACCGAAGTGCTGCGCCACCTGCCGCGCCTGCTCAAGCTGCGCTCGGCGTTCCGCCAGCGTGCGCTGGAATGGCAACCGGACGTGTTCATCGGCATCGACGCGCCCGACTTCAACCTGGGCATCGAGCGCTGGCTGAAGCAGCGTGGCGTGCGCACCGTGCATTACGTCAGCCCCTCGGTCTGGGCCTGGCGCGAGAAGCGCGCCGAGAAGATCGGCAGCAGCGCCGACCTGGTGCTGTGCCTGTTCCCGATGGAGCCGCCGATCTATGCCAAGCATGGCATCGATGCGCGTTTCGTCGGCCACCCGATGGCCGATGACATTCCGCTGCAGGGCAACCGAGAGGAAGCACGCGCCGCGCTCGGCCTTCCGACCTCGGCCAAGGTGCTGGCGGTGTTGCCGGGCAGCCGCCTGGGCGAAATCTCGCGCCTCGGTGAACCCTTCTTCGAGGCTGCCTGGCAGGTCTCCGAACGCATCCCGGGCCTGCACGTGGTGGTGCCGGCCGCCAATCCCGCCTGCAAGCGCCTGATCGAAGAGCAGCTGTCACGCTCGGCACTGCCGGTTGCGTACTCGCACGTGCTGGACGGCGAGGCACGCAACGCGATGATCGCCGCCGACGTAGTGGTGCTGGCCTCCGGCACCGCGACGCTGGAGGCGATGCTGGTCAAGCGGCCGATGGTGGTCGGGTACCGCGTCAACGAGCTGACCTACCGCCTGGTCAAGGCGCTGGGCCTGATCAAGGTCGACCGCTTTGCCCTGCCCAACATTCTGGCCGGCCAGGACCTGGCGCCGGAGCTGATGCAGCACGACTGCACCCCGGACAAGCTGGCCGCGGCCATCCAGCAATGGTTCGACCATCCGCAACGGGTGACCGACCTGCAGGATACCTACGCGCGCCTGCATGAGCGCCTGCGCCGCAATGCTTCGGCACGTGCCGCCGACGCCGTTGGCGAGCTGCTGATGCGCGACCAGGCCCAGGCATGAGCCGCCGCCACGCCGCAGCGGCCAGCCTGACCCTGTTCGATGGCGCGGCGGTGGTCGAACCGGAGCGCCTGGTCGCCGGCGTCGACGAAGCCGGTCGTGGCCCGCTGGCCGGGCCGGTCGCGGTGGCGGCCGTGGTGTTCGACCCGGCACGGCCGCGGATCAACGGCCTGGACGATTCCAAGCAGCTCACCGCGGCGCGCCGCGAGCAGCTGCATGACCGCATCATCGAGCGCGCCCTGGCCTGGCACGTGGTGCTGGTGGACGTGGACACCATCGACCGCCTGAACATCTACCAGGCCACCCTGCAGGGCATGCGTGACGTCGTTGCAGCGGTCGCCCACGTGGCCGGCTTCGCCCGCATCGATGGCAACGTGGTGCCCAAGGGCCTGGTGCTGCCGGCGCAGGCGCTGGTCGGCGGCGATGGCATCGACCGCGCGATCATGGCCGCCTCGATCCTGGCCAAGGTCTCGCGCGACCGTTACATGCAGGACGTGCATGCCCGCCACCCGCAGTACGGCTTCGAGCAGCACAAGGGCTATGGAACCCCCGCCCACCTGGCCGCCCTGCGCGAGCACGGGCCGTGCGTGGAGCACCGGCGCAGCTTCGCCCCGGTGCGCGAGTGCCTGGAAGTGCCGCAGGCCGTCGCGGCCGACATCGCGATTGCCTGAACAATGGCCGCCGGGCATGGCCCGGCGCTACCACGGCAACGTGGACGCATCCGGCGACCGGGAAGTCCGCGTACACGGCAATATGAACGCATCCGGCAGCGCCGGGCCATGCCCAGCGGCATGCGCGCAATCGACGTACCGTCAAGTCCTTGTCGCTTCCCCCTGCCCTCGCTACCCTGACCGGGCACTCCAGCGCATCCCGACCCCGGCGACGATCTTCCGTCAGCACCCGGGGCCCGCGCGCTCCAACCTGGTCCGGCATGTCCAACTCCCGCTTCGTACATCTCCACGTCCACACCGAGTTCTCGCTGGCGGACTCGACCATCCGTGTGCCGGCCAAACCGGACCAGGCGGACCCGAAGAAGGCCAAGCAGGCCAACCTGCTATCGCGCTCGGTCGAGCTCGGCCTGCCCGCGCTGGCGGTGACCGACCTCAACAACCTGTTCGCCCTGGTCAAGTTCTACAAGGCCGCCGAAGGCGTGGGCATCAAGCCGATCGCCGGCGCCGACGTGCTGATCGCCGAAGAGGGCCAGGACCCGTGGCGGATGACCCTGCTGTGCCGCGATCGCGAAGGCTACCTGAGCCTGTCGCGGCTGCTGACCCGCGCCTGGATGGAAGGCCATCGCCCCGAGGGCGGCGTGGCCGTGCACCCGGACTGGCTGAAGGCCGGCAACGCCAACCTGTTCGCATTGGCCGGGCGGCAGAGCCTGGCCGGGCGCCTGGCGCTGGACGGCAAGCATGAGCTGGCCGAGCAGCAGTTGGCCGACTGGCAGCGCGTGTTCGGCGACGGCCTGCACCTGGAGCTGACCCGCACCGGCCGCGAGGGCGAGGAAACCTTCAACCAGTTCGCGCTGATGGCCGCCGGCCAGCGTGGCCTGCCGGTGGTGGCCAGCAATGACGTGCGCTTCCTGTCGCCGTCGGACTTCAGCGCGCACGAAGCGCGCGTGTGCATTTCCACCGGCCGCGTGCTGGACGACCCCAAGCGTCCGCGCGAGTACAGCGACCAGCAGTACCTGAAGTCGGCCGAGGAGATGTGCGCGCTGTTCGCCGACATCCCCGATGCGATCGACAACACGCTGGCGCTGGCCGAGCGCTGCAACATCGAGATGCGGCTGGGCACCTACTTCCTGCCCAACTACCCGGTGCCCGACGACGAAACCCTGGACACCTGGATCCAGAAGATGTCGCGCGATGGCCTGGAAGAACGCCTGGAGAAGAATCCGCTGGCGCCGGGCAAGACCCGCGAAGAGTACTTCGAACGCCTGGAGTTCGAGCTCAACACCATCATCAAGATGGGCTTCCCCGGCTACTTCCTGATCGTGGCCGACTTCATCCAGTGGGGCAAGAACCAGGGCATCCCGATCGGTCCCGGCCGTGGTTCGGGTGCCGGTTCGCTGGTGGCGTGGGCGCTGAAGATCACCGACCTGGACCCGCTGCCGTACAACCTGCTGTTCGAGCGCTTCCTGAACCCGGAACGCGTGTCGATGCCCGACTTCGACATCGACTTCTGCATGGACCGCCGCGACGAGGTGATCGACTACGTCGCGCGCAAGTACGGGCGCGAGCGCGTCAGCCAGATCATCACCTACGGCACCATGGCCGCCAAGGCGGTGGTGCGCGACTCCGGCCGCGTGCTGGGCTTCCCGTACGGTCTGGTCGACGGCGTTTCCAAGCTGATCCCGAACATCCTCGGCATCCACCTGAAGGATGCGCTGGGCAAAGGCAAGGAAGGCCCGAGCTCGGAAATGGCCTCGGCCGAACTGATCCAGCGCTACGAGACCGAGGACGATGTCCGCGACCTGATCGACCTGGCGCTGCAGCTGGAAGACCTAACCCGCAACGCCGGCAAGCACGCTGGTGGCGTGGTGATCGGGCCCGAGCCGCTGAGCGAGTTCTGCCCGCTGTACGCCGAACACGACGAGAACGGCCTCGGCAAGAACCCGGTCACCCAGTTCGACAAGAACGACGTGGAAGAAGTCGGCCTGGTGAAGTTCGACTTCCTCGGCCTGCGCACGCTGACCATCATCGACTGGGCGGTGAAGGCGATCAACAAGCGCCATGAACGCGCCGGCATCCCGCCGGTGGACATCGCCGCGATTCCGCTGGACGACACGCCCACCTACAAGGACATCTTCGCCAACGGCAATACCGGCGCGGTGTTCCAGTTCGAATCTTCGGGCATGCGCCGCCTGCTGAAGGACGCGCGCCCCGACCGTTTCGAAGATCTGATCGCGCTGGTGTCGCTGTACCGCCCCGGCCCGATGGACCTGATTCCTTCGTTCAACGCGCGTAAGCACGGCCAGGAAGAAATCATCTATCCCGATCCGCGCACCGAAGCCATCCTGAAGGACACCTACGGCATCATGGTGTACCAGGAGCAGGTGATGCAGATGGCGCAGATCGTCGGCGGCTACTCGCTGGGCGGCGCCGACCTGCTGCGCCGCGCGATGGGCAAGAAGGTGCCGGCCGAAATGGCCAAGCACCGCGAGATCTTCCGCGAAGGCGCGGCCAAGGACGGCGTGGACGAGGCCAAGGCCGACGCGATCTTCGACCTGATGGAGAAGTTCGCCGGCTACGGCTTCAACAAGTCGCACGCCGCCGCCTACGCGCTGGTCAGTTACCAGACCGCCTGGCTCAAGCGTCATTACCCGGCCGAGTTCATGGCCGCCACGCTGTCCTCGGACCTGGACAACACCGAGAAGGTGGTCGGCTTCCTGGATGAGGTGCGCAACCTTGGCCTGACCGTGCTGCCGCCGAAGGTGAACCACTCCGCCTTCATGTTCGAAGCGGTCACCCCGGACACCATCCAATATGGCCTTGGCGCAATCAAGGGCGTCGGCCAGGGTGCCTGCGAAGCGGTGGTGGACGAACGCCTGAAGGGTGGCGACTACAAGGACCTGCTCGACTTCTGTACCCGCGTCGGCTCGGCCAAGCTCAACCGACGCACGCTGGAAGCGATGATCAACTGCGGCGCGCTGGACGAGCTCGGGCACAACCGCGCCTCGCTGATGCTGCAGCTGCCGGAAGTGATCAAGGCCACCGACCAGATGGCGCGCGAACGTGCGTCGGGCCAGAACTCGCTGTTCGGTGGCCCCGACCCGAGCGCGACCACGATCCAGCTGGACCTGCCCGAAGCCGAGGAATGGCCGTTGCTGCAGCGCCTGAACGGCGAGCGCGACACGCTGGGCTTCTACCTCAGCGGCCACCCGTTCGATCCCTGGCGCGACGACGTGCGCGACCTGGTCGGCAACGACCTGGGCTCGGTGGAGAAGATCTGGAGCGCCAACAGCGGTGGCGGTGGCGGCGGCGAAAAGCGCTGGCGCCCGGAAGTGCAGACCGTGCTGGCCGGCCAGGTGGTCGGCGTGCGCCGCAAGGGTGAGAGCCAGATCTTCATCCAGCTCGAGGACGGCCGTGGCCGCGTCGAGTGCAGCGCGTTCTCCGACGCGATGGCCGAGTTCGGCCACCTGATGACCAAGGACCGCATCCTGGTGGTCAAGGGTGGCCTGCGCGAGGACGAATTCAACGGCGGCTTCGCGCTGCGCATCCGCCAGTGCTGGGACTTCGACGAAGTCTGCGCCAACTACGCCACCCGGCTCTCGCTGCGCCTGGACCTGCGCCAGCAGCGCCCGGTCTGGGAGCGCATCGACGCCCTGCTCGACCGCCATCGCCCCGGCCGCACGCCGCTGCGCCTGGACCTGCTGCTGAAGGGGCCGCAGGGCGGCGTCGCCGGCATGCTCGATGTGTCCGGGCAGAGCGCGGTGCGCATCGATTCCAAGCTGATGGAGGCGCTGCGCGCCGACCCGGCCGTGCGCACGCTGAAGGTGCGCTACAGCCCGCCATGGGCCAGCTGAGGCTGGCTCCTTGGTTTTGCTCAAACCCCTGCTTTCCCGTTCCATGTATCAAGGACGATTGCCGATGAAAACCCTGCTGTTCCCGTTCGCTGCCGCGCTGGCCCTGGCCGCCTGCTCCCCGTCGAAGATCGAGTTCCAGATCGACAACCCGACCGACACACCGCTGGCGCTGAGCATCGATGGCAAGGACCTGCCGGTGGCCGCACAGGGCTCGCGCCCGATCTCGCTGGCCGTGGGCGAGCACCGCCTGCACACCGACAAGCTCGGCGATGTGCGCTTCATCGTCTACGTCGACGGCCGTGGCGGACTGATCAACCCGACCCTGAGCGAGTACGTGATCGCCCGCGAGATCTATGTCACCGACGAGAGCAAGCTGAAGAACTTCGGCACCGGCAAGGCCGGCATCGAGCTTGGTGGCGTCGACTTCGAAGGCCCGTTCGAGAAGAGCCACGCACTGTTCATCGACAAGACCTGGACCTACGGCGTACGCGAACCGTTCCCGAAGGAAAAGGTGGTCGCCCATGTCGATGCCAGCGGCGGCCAGATCGTGGCCAAGGTGTTCACCGCGCCGGATTTCATTGCCTACGTGGAAGAAGGCATGGGCGAGCCCGGCGCGTTCAAGCGCGAGCAGCCGGCCGGCTACGTGGCCCCGGCGTTCAGCCTGGAACCGGCCCCGGCCAGCCTGCCGGCGCTGGTGCCGGCCTTCGAGGCGCATGCCGCGCCGCTGCGTGACGTCTATGCGCGCTGGCTGAAGGCCACCACCGCCGATGAACAGAAGGCCCTGCGCAAGCAGGACTTCGCCGCGCAGATGGCCTTCACCTCGGCCACCGCCACGCTGGGCAGCGGGCTGGGCCGTGAGGCCAACGAGGCCTACAACGACTTCGTTTCCCAGCGCAGCCAGCTGATGGGCCGCAGCGCCCTGGTGGTGCCCTGAGCTGACTGGCGCGCCCTGCCCGGCTGCGCTACCGTCGCCTTCCAGACGAAGGCGTACGGGTGGTTTGCACGCATTCGGCTAGAATTCCCCTCTTCTTTACACGACGGCTTCCGATGAATCCGAACTACCTCGACTTCGAGCAACCCATCGCCGACCTGGAAGCCAAGATCCAGGAACTGCGCAACGCCAGTGCCGGGCCGGCGGTCAATGTCGAGGCGGAAGTGCACGCGCTGCAGGACAAGCTGCGCATGCGCACCGCGCAGATCTTCCGCAACCTGACCTCGTGGCAGGTGCTGCAGCTGGCCCGTCATCCGTCGCGCCCGTATACCGCGGACTACCTCCGCGTCATGTTCGATGAGTTCCAGGAGCTGGCCGGCGACCGTGCCTTCGCCGACGACAAGGCCATCATGGGCGGCCTGGCCCGCATCAACGGCCGTTCGGTGATGGTGATCGGCCACCAGAAGGGCCGCGACACCAAGGAAAAGATCAAGCGCAACTTCGGCATGCCCAAGCCGGAGGGCTACCGCAAGGCCCTGCGCCTGATGAAGATGGCCGAGCGCTTCGGCCTGCCGGTGCTGACCCTGATCGACACCGCCGGCGCCTGGCCGGGCATCGACGCCGAATCGCGCGGCCAGTCCGAAGCGATCGCGCGCAACCTGATCGAGATGGCCGAACTGAAGGTGCCGATCATCTGCACCGTGATCGGTGAAGGCGGCTCCGGCGGCGCGCTGGCGCTGGGCGTGGGCGACCGCACCGTGATGCTGGAGTACTCGGTGTACTCGACCATCACCCCGGAAGGCTGCGCCTCGATCCTGTGGAAGGATGCTGGCAAGGCCAAGGATGCCGCCGAACAACTGGGCCTGACCGCCCCGCGCCTGAAGAGCCTGGGCCTGGTCGACAAGGTCGTGCGCGAGCCGACCGGTGGCGCCCACCGCAACCCGACGCAGATGGCCAAGCGCCTGAAGGCGGTGCTGCTGAACGAACTGGACGCGCTGGACAAGCTGTCCACCGAACAGCTGCTGGAACAGCGCTACACCCGCCTGCGCAGCTACGGCACGTACGAAGCGGCCTGAGCGCTACCTGACGTCGGACAAAAAAGAGCCGGGCAGATGCCCGGCTTTTTTTGTCTGCACCTCGCACAGCATCTACGCATGGCATGAATCTACTGGGTGCAGCTGCGGCCGTTGACGTTCGGGTCCGCCATGAGTGAGCCGAGCATCGCAGGGGAATCAGGGGCGAAGAGGCGCCGGTGTCTGAGCGCAGCGAGTTCGGCGCCGTCCCCTGATTCACCGAGAAGCGCAGGGAACCGGTGCGCAGCACCGGCTCGCGTTCGGCGGCGTGTTCTTTGGTTACTTTCTTGCACGAGCAAGAAAGTGACATGTTCGAGCGCGCGGGATCTCAGAACGGCTTGGCCAACACCAGCCACACGATCGGAATGAAGGCCAGCAACGGGATCTCGTTGATCCAGCGCAGCGCGCGCGACGACGGCAGCGCCCTGCCCTTGGCCACGCCCTTCAACAGGCGGCCGATCCAGATGAAATACGCCAGCAGCACCACGACCAGGCCCAGCTTGGCGTGCAGCCAACCGGCACCGCCCGAGGCAACCATCGTCGGGAAATCCGGAATGACCTTGTAGCCCAGCCACAGCACCAGGCCCAGCACGAAGGCCAGCCCGAACATCGAATGGCCGAAGCGGTACAGGCGCAGGCCCATCAGCTGCAGGCGCTCGCTCACGGCGGCCTGACCTGCGGTCTCGGCCAGGTTGACCAGGATGCGCGGCAGGTAGAACACCGTGGCCATCCACGCCACCACGAACACGATGTGGAAGGTCTTGACCCAGTAGTAGCTCTGCATGCGCTCGTTCCGGCGGCTGGCGTAGGTTGGCGGCCATTCTCGCATGCCGTGGCCGGGCCACCCCACGCGCCAGCGCCGCGACACATCGACGCATGGCACGCCGCAACGCCGTACGATAAGCGCCGTTTTCACCACTGCGACCGCCCCATGGACAAGACCTACGACGCCGCCTACTTCCAACGCTGGTACCGCAGCGCCGACATCGGCGGCAGCGCTCGGCTGGCGCGCAAGGTCGCTCTGGCCGTGGCCAGCGCCGAGTACTACCTGGAACGGCCGATCTGCAGCGTGCTGGACATCGGCTGCGGCGAAGGCGCCTGGCGCGCGCCGCTGCTGAAGCTGCGTCCGAAGGTCGAATACCTCGGCTTCGACAGCAGCGAGTACGCTGTGCGCCGCTACGGCCGCACCCGCAACCTGCACCTGGCCCGCTTCGGCGACTTCGCCTGGCTGCGGCCCTGCGCCCCGGTCGACTTGCTGGTGTGTTCGGACGTGATGCACTACGTGCCCGACCGTGAGCTGCGTGCCGGACTGGCCGGCGTGGCGGAGCTGACCGGCGGCGTGGCCTTCCTGGAGACCTTCGCCGCCGAGGACGCGTTCGAGGGCGACCACGACGGCTTCCAGGCCCGCCCGGCGCGCTGGTACCGGCGGACGCTGGCCCGGCACGGCCTGCAGCCGGTAGGGTCGCATTGCTGGCTCGGCCCCGCCCTGGCAGGCGATGCGGCCGCGCTGGAACGGATGTGAATCCGGATTCATTATTTTCAGCCGACTTAACCTGCGGGACACCCGGATGGGATATGCTGCGCGGCAACATATGACCATACATATTCGGTCGTCATGCTCTATCAACTGCACGAACTGACCCGCAACCTGCTCGCCCCCTGGGTGCACCAGGCCCAGGCCAACGCCAAGTTCTTCGCCAACCAGGGCCACTGGTGGTCGCAGATGCCCGGCGCTGATCGCCTGGCGGCGGTCAATGAACTCTTCCACCGCATCGGCAAGGATTACGAGAAGCCCGAGTGGGGCATCAACGAAATCGACGTCGATGGCGAACGCGTGCCCATCGTCGTGCACGAGGAAGTGAGCAAGCCGTTCTGCAAGCTGCTGCGCTTCAAGCGCCACAGCAATGAAGCCGACCAGCTGCACACCATGCTCAACCAGCCGTTCGTGCTGGTGGTGGCGCCGCTGTCCGGCCACCATGCCACGCTGCTGCGCGATACCGTGCGCACCCTGCTGCGCGACCACCGCGTGTACGTGACTGACTGGGTGGACGCGCGCATGGTGCCGTCCAGCGAAGGCGAGTTCGGCCTGGACGACTACATCGCCTACATCCAGGAATTCATCCGCCACCTCGGCGTGGAGCGCCTGCACGTGGTGAGCGTGTGCCAGCCGACCGTTCCGGTGCTGGCTGCGGTTTCGCTGATGGCCAGCCGTGGCGAACCGACACCGCGCACGCTGGTGATGATGGGTGGCCCGATCGATGCACGCTGCAGCCCGACCGCAGTGAACAATCTGGCCACGCAGAACACGCTGTCGTGGTTCGAGAACAACGTCATCCACACCGTGCCGGCCAGCTATCCCGGCGCCGGCCGTCGCGTATACCCGGGCTTCCTGCAGCACGCCGGCTTCCTATCGATGAACCCGAGCCGCCACTTCAGCTCGCACTGGGATTTCTACACCGACCTGGTCAAGGGCGACCTGGAAGACGCCGACGCGCATCGTCGTTTCTACGACGAATACAACGCGGTGCTGGACATGCCGGCCAAGTACTACCTGGATACGATTTCCGTGGTGTTCCAGGACTTCCTGCTGCCGCGCGGCGAGTGGGTGGTCAACGGCGAGAAGGTCGATCCGTCGGCCATCCGCGATACTGCACTGCTGAGCATCGAGGGCGAGCTGGACGACATCGCCGGCCTCGGCCAGACCGAAGCCGCGCAGGCACTGTGCACCGGCATCGACGCTGACCGCCGCGAGCATTTCATCGTCGAAGGCGCCGGCCATTACGGCATCTTCAGCGGTCGTCGCTGGCGCGAAGTGGTGTACCCGAAGGTGCGCGACTTCTTCGCCGCGCATGCCGAAGCGCCGGCGGCAAAGGCCACGAAGAAGAACAGCAACGTCACCCCGTTGCGCCGCAAGGCGGGGTAACTCGGCCCTGGTGGGTACCGACCTTGGTCGGTACGCCCTGGTAGATGCCAACCTTGGTTGGCGCTCTACCATGAATCCCGGTATCTGATGGATTGTGCCAACCAAGGTTGGCACCTACCGAAGCGTGGATTCCCGCTTACAGCCGCACCAGCAGGTTCTTGGCGATCAGCCCATGCAGCTTGCCGATCCCGCGTGCCAGGTGCATCGTCAGCAGCAGCAGGAGCGCGCCCGCCGCGGCAACCGCGATCGCCACCAGCGGCGAGGCCGCCATCGGCAGCACGTTCACGTCATTGATGTACACGCCGGGGATGTCGCCACTGAAGATCGCTGCGACTGGCGCCCAGATCAGGCTCAGCGACAGCGACAGCAGCGTCACCGCGATGGTGAAGTAGATGACGCCCAGCGGCAGCATCAGCACGAAGTACAGCAGGGTCAGCCAGGTGCGGCCGTCGGTGAACATGTCCCCGATGCGCTGCAGCCACGTGCGGCTGCGGTCGGTGTAACGCGGACGACGCGGCATGCGCTCGCCCAGCAGCGCTTCCACCAGGCGCCCTTCCAGCAACGCCAGCCCGCGCACCGAGCCGAAGAACAGCACGGTCAGCGGGATGCCGATGATCAGGATCAGCAGGCCCAGCGACAGCGACAGGCCAGTCACCACCCAGGTGAAGAAGAAGGTGCCGGTGGCCAGCGACAGCAGCATGTAGAACAGCGCGCCGTAGGTATGTGGATCGGTCACCACACCGAAGAAGCGCGTCAGCAGCGAGCGCTGCACCGGCACCGGCGGCGGTGCGGCCGGCTCGACGCCACTGGCTTCCGCCGCAGCACGCAGCACCGGCGCGGTATCCGCGCGCGGCGTACGCAGCGCGCGGTTCACCGTCACTTCGGTCTCGCGGTAGATCTCGGCCACTTCGTCCGGCGCGCCATAGCTGCCGGCGACGTCAGCGATCACCTCGGCCTCGCTGCGGCCGGGCTGCGCGGCCAGCTCCGAACGCAGGTATTCCTCGGCGTCGTACAGCGCGTCCTGCACCATCGCCGGGTCGGCGCCTTCCAGCGCTGCGCGCAGCTGCGCCAGGTACTGCGGAATGGTGGTCGGCAGAGCTCGGCCTGCCAGGCTCGGGTCGTTCATTGTGGTACCCCCTCCAACACGGAATCGACGGAATCGCGGGTGGCCTGCCAGGCCTGGCGCCACTGCGCCAGCACGTCGCGGCCACGTTCATTGATGCGGTAATAGCGCCGCGGCGGCCCGCTGCTGGACGGCTCCACATGGCTTTCCAGCAGGCCGGCGCCCTCCAGGTTGCGCAGCACCGGGTACAGCGCGCTCTGCTTGCCGCTCAGCACGCCCTCGCCCACCCGCTCCAGCTCCTTGGCGATCAGGTAGCCGTACAGCGGTTCGCCGGCCCGGGCCAGCACCGCCAACAGGGCCAGCGACACGGTTCCGGCGCTGAGTTCCTTCTGGAACTTCTTCAGGTGGACATCGTCCTCGGACATGACCGGCCCTCCACTACGTTGAAGTCCACAGTAGTGCGAAGTTCGGTATAGCGAATGTGTCGTTAGTCACTCTGCCGGTCGGCGTGGGTCGGCTGACCACCTGGCCGGCAGGCCCATTGGCTTGCTTGTCCCTCTGCGAGCCGCGGCATACCGTCGCCTTCCAACAGCGCAGCGGCTGATCCAGCTCCTGCGAGCACGACGATCCCGGGAATATCCACTTATGACTGAGTTTTATTATTGCGACTTCTGGTTTGGCGTAAAGAAGTCCGCCCGAAACATAATCAGTGAATCCGAGGCCAAAGCGAGACATGAGAGCCGGACCCGCTACACGGTTCTCGTTGGCTCCCCCACCACGCCATCAGCGATTATCGATGTGCTGTTGGACAAAGAAATGATTGGCGTCGACTTTCTGGATGAACACCTAAGGAAGCGCCTGTCGTATCAGTTCCAGCAGGTGGCACCGGACAAGCTGTTCCTGAGCATGGCGGTGTACACGGAGTTCGCTGGAAAGAGCGACAACGTTGCTGAAGGAACCTGCTATATCTTCAACGAAGATGGTCGGCTCACCATAGAGAATTTCTCGCCCCATCATGTGGAAGAGTGTTCAACTACGCACGACCCAATAGGCAACTACGAGCCTGTTCCTGTCTTCGGCCATTACTCCGCTCTAATTGCAGAAGAAAGATAGACGTTGATGCCAGACCGATTGAATCGTCCAAGAGGCGGCGCGCAGGCTGACGCGATTGCCCTACATATCGCTTGGCGATGTGGTCTCTAGTCGCGCAGAATCGAAGCCTCGTTCATGTTCCGGGGTTCCCATGCCGCACCGTCGTCGCCTTGCCCTGACCGCCCTCGCCCTGTCCTGCCTGCTGCCCGCCCTGGCCAGTGCGGCCACGCCCTACCGCAGCCCGCAGCAGATCCTCGACGCGTCGGCGGCCAGCGACTGGCGCACCCCGGACCCGGCCAACCTGCTGTACATGGACCTGCCGGCCGGGCGGGTGATCATCGAGCTGGCACCGCAGTTCGCCCCGCGCCATGTCGCCAACATCCAGACCTTCGCCCACGAGCACTTCTGGGACGGCACCAGCATCTACCGTTCGCAGGACAACTTCGTGGTGCAGTTCGGCGATGCCGACGCCGATGATGCGGCCAAGGCGAAGCCGTTCGGCAGTGCCGCGCGCAAGCTGCCGGCCGAGTTCGAACGTGCCAGTGCCGGCCTGAAGGTCAGCGTGCTGCCGGACCGCGATGGCTGGGCCGCGCAGACCGGTTTCGTCGACGGCTTCCCGGTCGGCCAGGATCCGCAGGCCGGCAAGGCCTGGCTTGCGCACTGCTACGGCATGCTGGGCGCCGGCCGCAGCAACGAGGAAGACAGCAGCATCGGTGCCGAACTGTACGTGGTGACCGGCCAGTCGCCGCGCCAGCTGGACCGCAACATCACCCTGGTCGGCCGCGTGCTGAAGGGCATGGAGCTGCTCAGCGCGACCCCGCGCGGCCCGGCGCCGATGGGCTTCTACACCGACCCGAAGCTGCGTACGCCGATCGTGTCGATCCGCCGTGCCAGCGACGTGCCGGCAGTCGAGCGCACGCCGATCCAGGTGCTGCGCACCGATTCGAAGACCTTCGCCGAGACGGTGGAGGCGCGACGCAACCGCGTGGATGATTTCTACAAGCGCCCGGCGGGGCATATCGATCTTTGCAATATTCCGGTGCCGGTGCGGTGATGGTTTCCGCACGTTACGCGTGCTGAAGGCGCTTCATTGTTCATGGGCGTCACTTTTCTTTTCGCGCGAAAAGAAAAGTAACCAAAAGAAACGCGCCGCCAGGTCGCGAGCCGCCGTGCTTCGCACGTCGGTCCCCTGCGCTTCTCGGTGAATCAGGGGGCGGTGCCGAACTCGCTGCGCTCAGACATCGGCACCTCTTCGCCCCTGATTCCCCTGCGATGCTCGGCTCGCTCAAGGCGGATCCAAGATCAAAGGCCGCAGCTGCACCCAGTAGATCCACGCCATGCGTGGATGCCTTTGCCGTTGATCTTGACCTTCCAGTCCGCCTTGAGCGAGCCGAGCACCGCAGGTCCGGCGAGGGCGAAGAGGTGCCGATGTCCTGTAGAGCCGACTGTTAGTCGGCTGACTTCTGCGCGCCGTCCCTCGACGGGCCGAGGAGCGCAGGGTACCGGTGCGCAGCACCGGTTCGCGACCTGGCGGCGTGTTTCTTTGGTTACTTTCTTTGCACGAGCAAAGAAAGTGACACCTCTCCGCAGGCGCGGAAAAGACCTGCCGGGCAGCGCCCGGCACTACCAGTGCTTCGGCACCCTCAGCCCTTCTGGCTCACCGCCACGCTACCCAGAATCAACGCACCGGCAATCAGCATCTGCAGCGTCACCGGCTCACCCAGGAACAACCACGCGAAGGCCGCACCAAACAACGGAATCAGGTAGGTCACGGTCGATGCACGCGACGGGCCGATACGCCCGATCAGGCGATAGAACATCAGGAACGCCAGGCCGGTGCAGGCCACGCCCAATGCGATCGCCGCGCCCCAGGCCTTGGCCGGAATCGCCGCCTGCGGCCAGTGGCTGACCGCCATCGGCAGCATCCACAGCGAAGCGCAGGACAGCGTTGCCGCCGCAGCCGCCGCCGACGGCAGCCCGGTCATGTGCCGCTTCACCAGGTTCACGCCCAGGCCGTACAGCAACGAGGCCGCTGCACCCGCCAGCACCGCGGTGCCGATACTCAGGCCAGAGACCTTGGCCGTGGCCAGTACCACCACGCCGGCGAATCCGACCAGCAGCGCGCCCGCACGGCGCATGCCGATCTTCTCGCCGAAGAACAGGAACGCGATCAGCGCGGCGAACAGCACCGTCATGGCATTGCAGATCGCACCGATCGCGGCCGGTGCCTGTTCGGCGGCATAGGCGAACAGCACGAACGGCAGCGCGGAATTGATCAGGCCGATCGGTGCCAGCCACAGCCAGCGCCGCGGCGGAAACTGCGCACGCGCCCGCCACAGGAATGGCAGCAGCACCAGCGCACCCAGCACCAGCCGCACCTCGACCAGCGCGAACGGGCCGAACGAGGGCACCGCCACCCGCATGAACAGGAACGAGCAGCCCCAGATGGCGCCCAGCAGGGTCAATTCCAGCGGCGTGCGCCAGTCGCGCTCGGCCGCCTGTGGGACCGCATTCATGCCCTGCCTCCGTCCATCGTCTGTTCCCCGCCAAGGCAGACAGCATCGGGCGCAGACGCCCGCCGCACAAGCGCGTAGTATCGCTGCCAGCCACAAATATGGTTTGAGGCTCAACATGCAGCTACGCCCTTCCCTGCTCCCCGCGCTGGCCGTGTTCGCGGTTGCCGCGCGTCACCAGAATTTCGCCCAGGCCGCGCAGGAGCTGCACCTCACCGCCAGCGCGGTCAGCCACCATGTGCGCCGGCTGGAGGAGGTGCTGGAAACCCGGCTGTTCCTGCGCCACGCCCGCGGCGTGCGTCTGACTGCCGAGGGCCGGCAGCTGGCCGACGCCGCCAGCGCCGCCTTCTCCGATGTCGCGGCCGTCGCCCATCACCTGCAGCCGGATGCCGGCAGCGTGCCGTTGCGGATCACCACGCTGCGCTCGCTTTCCTACTGCTGGCTGCTGCCGCGACTGCCACGCTTCACCCAGGCCCATCCGCACATCCGTATCGAGCTGCATACGGGCAGCGGGCTGGATCGCTACGACGACAACGGGCCGGAGGTCGGCATCCGCTATGGCCTGGGCCAGTGGCCCGGCCTGCGTGCACAGCACCTGATGGATGACTACCTGTTCCCGGTGGCCTCACCGGCGCTGGCCGGGGTCGAAGCACTGGTCGATCCGGCGCGCATCGCCGACCTGCCGCTGCTGACCGATCTGTCGCCACAGGGCTGGCGTGACTGGTTCCGTCATGCCGGTGTGCGCCCGCCCTCGCCGCTGCCGCCGATGCACACCTTCGCCGACAGTACCGATGCGATGCGTGCCGCGGTGTACGGCATGGGCGCGGTGCTGGCGCGCACGCACATCGCCCAGCCCTACCTGCAGCGCTACGAAGTGGTGCGCCTGCCCGGCCCGGCGCTGAAGGCGCGCTACGCGTATCACGTCGTACACGCCGAAGGGCAACTGCCGAGCCACGCCGCGCGCCTGTTCATCGACTGGTTGCTGGAGCAGGCGCAGGACGAACGCACGCCGATTCCCGCATTGCCGGAAAGCCTGCTCGGGCGCCCGGCCACGCACGGCTGACTGCGCCCTCACCCGCTCTTTGCTTCACGCTGGCTAGGCTGCAGGCAACCCCACACCGTATCGACGCCATGGCCATGCTGCGACTGCGCATCACCGGAACCGAAGACGACGCCCGCGCGATCAGCGACCTGCTGCTCGGCCTGGACGGCATCGAACATGTCGAGGAAACCGACGACCTGATGCCACACATGGACGACGACGATTCCAGCTCGGCCGGGCTGTCCGATGACATCGGCCCGGGCATCCACGAGCTGGAAGTGGAAGTCGGCAATGAAAGCACCGCGCAGAAGGTGCGCGACGCGGTGCAGGAACTGGCGCTGGAGCTGGATGTGTTCGTCGAGTACGAGACCGACGAGGGCTGATGCCGGCAGACTACCGGCATCAGCCTTCACCTCAGAGGTTGGGCGGTAGCTTGCGGCGGCGGCGACGCCACCATGCCCGCACACCCCAGGCTGCGATCAGGGCGAGCACCGCCACCGGCAGCAGCGCGGCCGCGGCGCGGATCAGGAACGCAATACTGGTGCTGAGGATGCTGCCCGATTCGCTCAGCGCCTCACCGATCTCGCTGCGGCTGCGCTGGCCCGAGGTCGTGTCGAAGTGGATCGTCACCAGCTGGGTATCGATGCGCCGGCGCTGCTGCGCGGCATCCTTGTTGGCCTGTTCGACACCCGCCTCGATCTCCGACAGCCGCGTGGTGATCGCCATCAGGTCTTCGATCTTCAGGTCCTTGCGGTCCTGGTAGGACAGCAGCCGCGCGTGTTCCTTCTCCAGCCGCGCCTTGGTCAGCGCGGTGTCGGCCACGGCCTGCGCAAGGTCCTCGGCACGCGTGTTGCGCGACTGCAGCTTGCCGCCCTCACCGGCCAACGCGATCAACGGCTCGGTGCCCTTCGGCGCGATGCGTACCTTGACCTCGCCGCTGGGCTGCTCGCCACTGCGCTGATCGACCTGCAGCACCGCGCAGTCACCGAACTTCGCGCTCTGGCAGGCCTGCGCCACCTGCTGGATGCGCGGTGCGATCTGCGCCGCTTCCAGCTGCACCTGCACATCGTGTTCGTAGGCGAGGAATGCGCCTTCCGGTGAAGCAACGGCTGCTTCGGCGGCAGTGGCGCCTGCATCGGCCGCCGCATCGCCGTGTTTGGCACAGGCTGCCAATGCAACCAGCAGCAACGGCATCGCCACCACGCGCGTCCACGCGTGCAGCGGCCTCACAGTGCCGCTCCGTCGTAGGACATGACGGCCAATGTGGCCAGATCCACCTGCGGTATGCAGCGCACGTTCACCGCCACCATCGGCGTGCCGGTGCGCGGGTCCACCGCTTCACTGTACGGCGCGACGCCACACTCGCGGCAGTGGTGATGATCGATGTGCGCCTTGTTGAAATGATAGGTGGCCACGTCCGCCGGATCGGTGGTCAGCTGGAACGCCTCGCGCGGCGCGAACCACAGCAGGCTGCCGCGGCGGCGGCACATCGAGCAGTTGCAGTCGATGACGTCGCTGATCGGCGTCTCGGCCTGTACGGTGAATGCGATCCTGCCGCAATGGCAGCTTCCCTGGTATTCCATGTCCTGCGCTCCGCTGGAGGGTCCCTGTCTGCGCCCATGGTAATCCTATGGCACGGGGACAAAGCAGCCCCGGGGGCCTATGCTCGGGGTTTGACCCTGTACAGGAACGCCGATGCGCCCGCATCTTCTTGCCCTCGCCCTGGTCGCCGCCCTGGCCGGTTGCCAGCCGGCCGACGCCCCGACCAACGGTTCCACCCCGGCCGCCAGCCAGCAGGCCGGTGACGCGGCGGTCGATGCCGCCTTCGCCGACCTGTCCAAGCGCGCCCTGGACACCTGGATGCAGCTTTCGCCGGTCAGCGCCACCCAGATCGGTGACCACCGCTACGACAGCGAGCTGGACGACCTGAGCGCCGCCGGCCAGCAGAAGACCGTGGCCGCCTACAAGGCATTGCTGGGCGAGCTGGACAAGATCGAGGTGGCCAAGCTGGGCCGCGAGAACCAGGTGGACGCAGCGATCCTGCGCAACCAGCTGCAGTCGGAAATCTGGAACGCCGAAGTGCTGCAGTCCGGCAAGTGGGATCCGCAGCTGTATAACGGCATTGCCGGCAGCGCGATCTACGGCCTGATGGCGCGCGAGTTCGCGCCGCTGCCGGAACGCCTGAAGTCGGCCACCGCGCGCATGGAAAAGCTGCCGGCGATCTTCGCCCAGGCCCGCGAGAACCTGGATCCGGCCCGCGTGCCGAAGATCCATGCCGAGACGGTGGCCAAGCAGAACAAGGGCATCCTCAGCATCGTCGATACCTTCATCACCCCGCACATCGGTGAACTGCCGCAGGCCGACCAGCAGCGCCTGCAGGCCGCCATCGACGGCCTGAAGAAAGCCGTGGACGAACAGCAGACCTGGCTGGACAAGACCCTGGTGCCGAATGCCAAGGGCGACTTCCGCATCGGTGCGGAAAAGTACGACCAGAAGCTGAAGTTCGCGCTGAGCTCCTCGCTGTCGCGCCAGGAGATCGGTGAGCGTGCACGCGCCGAACTCAAGCGCGTGCGCGAAGACATGTACGGCATCGCGCAGACCGTGCTGAAGGACAAGCCGGGTGCGCCGGAAATGCCGGCCCAGCCGACCGACGAGCAGCAGCAGAAGGCGATCGAGGCGGCACTGGAACTGGCCTACGCCGACAAGCCGGCACGCGACAAGGTGGTCGACGACGCCAAGGCCGCGCTGGAGCAGTCCACCGCGTTCGTGCGCGAGCACGACCTGGTGACCCTGCCCGATGCGCCGGTGGACATCATCCTGATGCCGGAATTCCAGCGTGGCGTGGCCGTGGCCTACTGCGATTCGCCGGGCCCGCTGGACAAGAACCTGAAGACCTTCTACGCCGTGTCGCCGATTCCGGACGACTGGAACGAGAAGCAGGTCGACTCGTTCCTGCGTGAATACAACTCGCGCATGATCCACCTGCTGAGCATCCACGAAGGCACCCCGGGCCACTACCTGGAAGGCTGGCACTCGGCCAAGTTCCCCTCCACCCTGCGTGCGGTGCTGCGTTCGGGCCTGTTCGCCGAAGGCTGGGCGGTCTACACCGAGCGCATGATGCAGGAGCAGGGTTACCTCAACAACGACCCGCTGTTCCACCTGGTGCAGCTGAAGTTCTACCTGCGCACGATCTCCAACGCGATCCTTGACCAGGGCGTGCACGTGGACAACTGGGATCGCGAGAAGGCGATGCACCTGATGACCCATGACGCCTTCCAGCAGGAAAGCGAAGCCGCCGGCAAGTGGGTGCGCGCGCAGCTGACGTCGGCGCAGCTGCCGACCTACTTCGTGGGTGCGCAGGAACACTTCGACACCCGCAAGGCGGTGCAGGAGAAGCTGGGCGACAAGTTCAACCTGAAGGCCTACCACGACCAGGTGCTGTCCTACGGCGCCCCGCCGGTGCGATTCGCACGCCAGCTGATGCTGGACCAGCCGATCGAGTGATCGCGCCGGTGTGACGTGAAACAGAACGGCCCGGGTAAACCCGGGCCGTTTTCTGTTCGGCGTCCCGGGATGGACCCATCCACGCATGGCGTGGATCTACTACCCGCCCGCCAGTAGATCCACGCCATGCGTGGATGGCATTCAATTCAGCGCGCGATGCAGCACGCGCTCGAACTGCACTTCACTGCAACCCGACGGCCCACAGCCCGGCAGCACCAGCTCCACCCGCCCCGGCGGCTGCGCGTCGGTCAAGGGGATCGCACCACGCAGCTGCTCGCGCGTGGGATAGACATACACCAACCGATAACGCACTTCACCAGCCCCACGGTCGCGCCAGCGCTCGAACTGCAGCAGGCCGCCAATCGGTGTCTTCTCGTACTGGCCCGGCAACGTGTAGTCCGTGATTCCCAACGCCGCCAGCACCGAACCGATATTAGAATCGTGACCGACCAACAGGCTCACCTTCGGCGATGCGGGATCTTCCAACAACGCATCCACGCGTGCCAGCAGCGGCGCGGCCACATCCCGCGCCACCTCCGGCGTTCCGAACAGGATGTCCTGGTAGCGGTTGCGGATCTGCGCCAGCGCGTGCCATTGCGCCTCGGTGGTCAACCGGCCCCAGCCTTCGCGGGGGATGCCACTGCCCTGGTAGTGCTCCATCAACAAGGCATCGACCAGCCCGCTGGCCAGGGCCAGTGATCCGGACGCACGAGGCTCCTTGCCCGGTTCCGCACTGAAGGTGGTATCGGCCAGCGCCAGATGGCAGTTGCTGCGGCCCGTACAGGCCGCCGACTGCGGGTAGAGGGTGATCCCCTCCACCACGGACAGTGCCGGTGCCAGATCGGATGCGGACAGCGCCTGCTGCATCACCGATACCGCACGTGTGCGGAACGCCGCATGGTCGCGGTGGATCACCGGGTCGAACAACGGATCCATCGTGCCCAGCGGCATGCGCTGTTCGACCGCAACATGACAGCCTGGGAAGGCACCGGCAACGAAGAACTGCGCGGTGGCCTGGGTACGCTGCAGGCTGTTGGCATGGGCGTGGAAGTCAGCCGGCTGCGGGCAACCCGAGGCCGGCAACAGCTGTGCCTGACGCAGCCACTGACCCATGTAGCGGCCCATGTAGACCTCCAGCACGCCGCCCTTGGTGGTCAGCTCGCCTGCGCCTACGTCCCAGTCTGGCCAGCGCTCCGGAGTGGCATTGGCCAGCGCGCCCGAGGCCACCACCGGCGCGCGCAGGTTGTGGCGGCTGAGCAGGACGACCTGCGCGAGCGTGTCGCCGTGCACGGGGGCTGGCGCGGCTGCCGCGGCTGAACTGACCAGGGCAAGCGCGAGCAGCAAAGGGCATAGCGGGTGGATCATGCGGGTCTCCGGAAACACACTGGGGTCAGAGCCCTTTCCTGCGGAAAGGAATCCGACCCCAAGGGATGCATCCACGCATGGCGTGGATCTACTGGTCGGCAGCCACGAAGCCACCGGTCTGCCGCGCCCACAACCGCGCGTACAGGCCACCGGCCGCAATCAATTCGGCATGGGTGCCGGTCTCGACGATGCGGCCCTGGTCCATCACCACCAACCGGTCCATGCGCGCGATGGTCGACAACCGGTGTGCGATCGCGATCACCGTCTTGCCGCCCATCAGCTGGTCGAGGCTGTCCTGGATCGCCGCTTCCACTTCCGAGTCCAGCGCCGAAGTCGCTTCGTCCAGCACCAGGATCGGTGCGTCCTTCAGCAGCACGCGGGCAATGGCGATGCGCTGGCGCTGGCCACCGGACAGCTTCACGCCACGCTCGCCGACATGTGCGTCGTAGCCACGACGGCCCTGCCCGTCCACCAGCGTATCAATGAAGGCCTCGGCACGTGCTTTGGCTACGGCTGCGCGCAGTTGCTCATCGGTCGCGTCGGGATGGCCGTACAACAGGTTGTCGCGGATCGAGCGATGCAGCAGCGAGGTGTCCTGGGTGACCACGCCGATCTGCTGGCGCAGGCTTTCCTGGGTGACGTAGGCAATGTCCTGGTCGTCGATCAGGATGCGGCCGCTCTCCAGGTCGTACAGGCGCAGCAGCACATTGACCAGGGTCGACTTGCCGGCACCCGAGGGACCGACCAGGCCGATCTTCTCGCCCGGCTTCACCACCAGGTCCAGGCCTGCGATCACGCCGCCCTTCTTGCCGTAGTGGAAATGGATGTCCTGGAAGTGCACGCCGCCACGGGTCACCAGCAACGGCACCGCATCCTCGCGGTCCTGCACCGTCAGCGGCTGGGCGATGGTGGTGATGCCATCCTGCACCGTGCCGATGTCCTCGAAGATGCCGTTGATGGTCCACATGATCCAGCCGGACATGTTGTGGATGCGGATCACCAGGCCCGTGGCCAGGGTGATCGCGCCGACGGTGATGTGCCCGCCGTTCCACAGCCACAGCGCCAGCCCGCAGGTACCGGCGATCAGGAAGCCGTTGACGATGGCGATGGTCAGGTCCATGCCGGTGGTCACCCGGGTCTGCGCGCGGTGCTTGACCGCCAGTTCCTGGATCGATTCGGCGACGTAGGCCTGCTCGCGTCCGCCATGGGCGAACAGCTTCAGCGTGGGAATGTTGGTGTAGCCATCGACGATGCGGCCCATCGCCTTGGAACGTGCCTCGGACGCAATCCAGGCCCGTTCCTTCGCGCGCGGCACGAAGTAGACCATGATCACCGCATAGGCCAGCAGCCACAGGATCAGCGGCACCATCAGCCGCCAGTCGGCCTGCGCGAACAGGTACAGCGCGGTGCCGGTGTAGACCACGATGTACCAGAGCGAGTCGACCATCTGCACGGCCGATTCACGCAGCGAGGTACCGGTCTGCATCACCCGGTTGGCGACGCTGCCGGCGAAGTCGTTCTGGAAGAAGCTCAGGCTCTGCCGCACCACGTAGTTGTGCATCAGCCAGCGCGAGCGGTTGCTCAGGCCGGGCACGATGGCCTGGTTGACCAGCAGGTTGTGCAGGCCGACCAGGATCGGCCGCGCGATGACCGTGATGAACAGCATCCAGCCCAGTTCATTGGCATGGCGCTTGAAGAAATCGGCCCCCGGCTGCTCGGCGACCATGTCGACGATGCGGCCCAGGTAATCGAACATCGCCACTTCCACCAGCGCCAGCAGCAGGCCGGCGATCAGAGTCGCCAGCAGCACCGGCCACACCGGGCGCAGGTAGTGCAGGTAGAACGGCAGCACCTTGCGCGGCGGCATGCGCCCGTCCACGGGCGGGAACACCGGAATCAGGGATTCAAACCAACGGAACATCGCACTCCCTCGCCTCTTGCAAGCGGCGAAGTATCCCACGCCGGATGTGTACGCCAGCCGATGATCGCCACCGTTCCGGTAGTGGCGGGGGGGGGGGCGGCCCCCCCCCCCCCCCCCCCCGGGGGGGGGGGGGGGGGGGCCCCCCCCCCCCCGCCCCCACGCAGCGGGATCGTCAAACGTCAGCGCCGGGCCACGCCCCGCGGCGTCATTTCACCGGGGTGAACAGCAGGTCCTGGAAATCGAAGCTGAAATCGGTCAGGTCGGAGATCGACTGCATGCGCACCTCGCGTACCTTTCCGTCCGGGTCCAGGCTGAAGTTCACGAACGCGTCGGCGTTGAGCGAACGGTCGTCCCAGCGCACGATGAAGGTGTCGTGCTGCCAGTGCTCCAGGCGTCCGCTCAGCTGTGCGGTTTTCATGAAACGCAGGCGAAGGCCCTTGCCCTCGGCACTGATCTGCATGTCGCCATACCAGCGGTCACGGAAGGTGCCGGTGTAGCCGGCCAGTGCCAGTGACGGCTTGCTGCCCTTGTCGCGCGCGCCCTGGTGCTTGGCCCAGGCCTCGTCGGCCTTGTCCTGGCCCTTGGCCACGGCCTTGGCATAGGCGTCCACCCAGTCGTGCTTCTCACCGCCCAGGTAAGCATCAAGCACGCTCAGGGTGATCGCATTGAACGCCGCGCCCACTTCCTGGTTGGTCAGTACCACCACGCCCAGCTTCTCGCCCGGCACCAGGGTCAGCCGCGAAACCATGCCCGGCCAGCCACCGGTGTGCCAGACCAGCTTCTGGCCACGGTAGTCGCTCAGGCTCCAGCCTTCGCCGTAGCCGGCAAAGTTGGCCCGCGCCGGTGCCAGCTCCGGCACGCTCGGCGCCGGGATCGACTGCGGCGTGATCATCCGCCACATCTGCTGCTGGCTCTTGTCGGTGAACAGCGCGGTGCCATCGGCCAGCTTGCCCGCAGCCAGCTGCACCTGCATCCAGCGCGCCATGTCGTGCGCACTGGAATAGATGCCACCGGCACCGGCATTGTTCGACCAGGTCAGCGGTGCAACGGTGCGCAGGTCCTTGAAATCGTACTTGGCGTGGCCGACCGCAGCCTTGTCGCCCGGCTTCAGGTGATCGGCGTTGTAGCGCGTGCCGGTCATGCCCACCTTGTCGAAGATGCGGGTCTGCAGGAACTGCTGGTAGCTCATACCGGAGACATGCTCGATCACCTGCTGGGCGACCGCGTACAGGATGTTGTCGTAGGCGTAGCTCTCGCGGAAGCCTCCTTTCAACGGCACTTTGCCCAGCCGCTGTACCACTTCGGCATTGCTATAGGAGGTGGTTGGCCAGAACAGCAGGTCACCGGCGCCCAGGCTCAGGCCACTGCGATGCGACAGCAGGTCGCGGATCGTCATCTGCCCGGTCACGAACGGGTCGGACATGCGGAACGACGGCAGGTGGTCGATCACCTTGTCGTCCATCTTCAGCTTGCCGTCCTCGGCCAGCAGGTTCAGCGAAGTGGCGGTGAACGCCTTGGTGTTGGAAGCGATGGCGAACAGCGTATCGGCCTGCACCGGCTCCGGCTTGCCCTGCTCGCGCACGCCCCAGCCGCGCTCCAGCACCACCTCGCCATCCTTGACCACCGCCACGGCAATGCCGGGCACGTCGAACTGCGCGCGCACGCGCTCGACGGTCGCATCCAGGTCCTGCAGCTGCGCGGGGGTGGCAGCGCTCGCCATGGTCGTGCACGCCAGCAGCACGGCTCCTCCAATCCAGGGTTTCATTCAGCACGATCTCCGAACAGGGGTGGCGGCCATGTGCAGGCCGTCACCGGGGTTTCGCGGGATGGTAACGGTCTGCAGCGCACCCTGCCCTGTGCCATAGGAGGGGTGTCATGGGCGGGAACGGGCAACCGAGCAACGGCTCCACCATCATTCCGTGCCTGCGCTATCGCGACGCGCAGGCCGCCATCGACTGGCTGCAGCGCGCCTTCGGCTTCCATGCCCAGGCCGTGTACGCCGATGGCGATACGGTGTTCCATGCGCAGCTCACCTTCGGCCACGGCATGATCATGCTTGGTTCGGTCAACAAGGACAGCGAATGGAACCAGCATGCAGTGATGCCTGACGAGGTCGGCGGACGCCAGACCCAGAGCGCCTGCGTGATCGTCACCGATGCCGATGCGCACTATGCCCGGGCCAAGGCCGCCGGCGCGCGCATCGTCATCGACATCGCCGACCAGGACTACGGCGGCCGTGGCTACGCCTGCGCCGACCCGGAAGGCTACCTGTGGTGGTTCGGCAGCTACGATCCGTGGCGCGCGGACCACGGCCAATGACCACAGCTGCCGGCCAGGCGGCCATCCGCTGCGGCATCGGTGGCTGGGTGTTTCCCGAATGGCGCGGCGGTGTGTTCTATCCAGCAGGCCTACCGCAGCGCGAGGAACTGGCCCATGCCAGCCGCGCCCTGCGCTGCATCGAAATCAACGGCACTTTCTACCGCACGCCCACCGCGGCGCAGTGTGCGCAGTGGGCCGCGCAGACGCCGGAAGGGTTCCGGTTTTCGATGAAGGCACCACGCTATCTGGTGCAGCGGCGCGACCTGTCCAGCACGGTGGAAGCGGCCGCGCCCTTCCTGCAGGCAGCACTCGCGCTCGGTGACCGGCTTGGCCCGTTGCTGTGGCAATTCGATCCACGCCATCCGGCCGATGCCGATGCATTGGGTGCCCTGATGGCGCGGCTGCCGAAACAATTGGACGGGGTGACGCTGCAGCATGCGCTGGAGGTCCGCAACGCCGAGGCACATGGCCCGGCACTGGTCGACGCCGCGCGCCGCCTCGGCGTGGCGCTGGTGATCGAGGACAGCGACGAGGCGCCTTTGCACGGCGATGTCAGTGCCGGCTTCGTCTACGCGCGGATCAAGCGCAGCCAGGCCCGCTTGAACGAGGGCCTGCCGGCGCCCGTGCAGCAGCGCTGGGCCGAACGCGCACGCCGCTGGTCCCGCGGCGAGCCGGTGGATGACCTGCCCTGCCTGGCCGGACCGGCCCCGGCCGAGCCACGCGAGGTCTACCTGCTGTGCATCGGTGCGGGCAAGGCGCGCAACCCGGCGGCAGCGATGGCCCTGCAGCGGCGGGTGGACACTTCCAGCAATCCCTCACGCGGATAGCGCTGCGGTCATCGGCTTGCCTCACAATAGGCGGATGAGCACACCCGACACCCGCAAAGCGCTGTGGCAGATCCACTTCTGTGTCCTGCTGTGGGGCGTCACCGCCATCCTCGGCAAGCTGATCACCCTGCCCGCGCTGCCGCTGGTGTGGTGGCGCATGCTGCTGGTGACGGCGATGCTGGCACTGCTGCCGCGAGTCTGGCGCGGACTGCGCACGCTGCCCTTGCGGCTGGTGGCAGGCTACGCCGGCATCGGCGCGCTGGTCGCCCTGCACTGGCTGACCTTCTACGGCGCGGTGAAGCTGGCCAACGCCTCGGTGGCCGCCACGTGCATTGCGCTGGCCCCGGTGTTCACCTCGATCATCGAACCCTGGGTGGCCAAGCGACCGTTCCAGCTGCGTGAACTGGCATTCGGCCTGGCGGTGCTGCCGGGCGTGGCACTGGTGGTCGGTGGCGTACCCGATGGCATGCGCCTGGGCGTGCTGATCGGTGCGATATCGGCGCTGCTGGTGGCGGTGTTCGGCTCGCTCAACAAGCGCATGGTCAGCCACGCCGACCCGCTCACGGTCACCGCGCTGGAGCTGGGTGCGGGCACCCTCACCCTGACCCTGCTGGCACCGCTGATGCCGTACCTGCTGCCTGCCCTGGCCAGCCCGCTGTGGGTGGTCCCGGACCTGCACGACGGCATCCTGCTGCTGGTGCTGGCCGGGTTCTGCACGCTGCTGCCGTTCGCGCTGGCGCTGGTCGCACTGCGCCACCTGAGCGCCTATACGGTGCAGCTGGTGACCAACCTGGAGCCGGTCTATGCGGTGGTGCTGGCGGTGGTGCTGCTGCGCGAACAGCACGAAGTCACCCCGTGGTTCTACCTGGGCGTGGCGATCATCGTCGGCGCGGTGTTCCTGCATCCGTTGTTGAACCGCCGCAAGCCGGTGCAGCATCCGGAGATTCTCGGTACGTCGGAAGCACGCAACATCGCCGATTGAGCGCATCCGCGCAGGGTGCGAATCGCCTTGTCAGCGCTGCGGCCAGTGCCATGCCGGTGCATCCAGCAGGCCCTGCCCGCTCAACAGCGTGCGGCCCTGTTCCTTGTGCAGGTGCAGCGAGTGGCAACCCGGTGCCTGTTCCAGTGCCGCGATCAGGCGGCTGGCATGTGAAACCACCCACACCTGGCTGCGCGCACTGGCCGCGATGATCAGCCGTGCCAGCGCCGGCAGCAGGTCAGGATGCAGGCTGGTCTCCGGTTCGTTGAGCACCAGCAGCGGCGGCGGGCGTGGCGTGTGCAGTGCCGCGGCCAGCAGCAGGAAGCGCAGTGTGCCGTCGGACAGTTCGGCCATCGATAACGGTCGCAGCAGGCCCGGCTGGTGGAAGCGCAGGGCCAGTCGACCGTCCAGGTCCTCGAAACCCACCGTGGCGCCGGGGAACGCATCATCAACGCTACGTGCCAACGCGACCGGATCTCCGATCTCGAGAATGGTCACCCAGGCCGCCGCCAGATCCCGGCCGTCGTGGTGCAGCACCGGCGTGCGCGTGGCCATCGCCGGTTGTCGCGCCGGGGCATCGGCGTCGCTGCGGAAATGGTCGTAGAAGCGCCAGCGACGGATGTACTCGCGCAGGGCGATGGTTTCCGGCATGCGCTGCGGATCGCCAACCTGGGTGAACAGGCTGTCGAACAGCGACAAGCGGTCATCCACGAGATCCCAGCCGCGCGCATGGCGTTGCCGTACCATCGCCCCGCGACGATCAACCAGCAGGTTGGCGCTGCGCAGGAACGGCCCGGCCCAGATCGCCTCGGCCTTGATCTGCGGATCCAGCGCAAACGCCGAACGGCTGGGTGGCGGGTAGCCCAGGTCGATGGCATAGCCAAGTTCGTCGGTGGTGAAGCCCAGCTTCAACCCCACCGACGCCTGTCGGGGCCCGCCCTGCAGCGGGATCTCGCCGGCCGCAACCCGGCGATCGATGGATTCGGGGCCAGCCCACAGCGCCGAACCGAGACCCCCTTCGCGGGCCAGCACCGCCGCGACGCCGCCCTGTGCGGTCTCCGCCAGCAGGCGTAGCGCGCGGTACAGGCTGGACTTGCCACTGCCGTTGTCACCGGTGACCACATTCAACGGCTGCAGCGGCAGTACCAGCCCGTGCAGCGAGCGATAGTGGGCGATGGCCAGGGTCTGCAGCATGGTTGTGTCCGTGGGAACAGGAACGGCATATTCGCCGGGCGCAATCGCACAGGCCGCGACACGGCGTTACCCCATCTGCAAAAGCATCCACGCATGGCGTGGATCTACTGCATGCAGGGCTCAGCCCGCCCGTTCCACCCGGTTGCGGCCATTGCCCTTGGCGCGGTACAGCGCCTTGTCGGCGCGCGCCAGCATGTCATCCACGCTTTCACCTGCCTGGTACTGGGCCACACCAATACTGATCGTGACCGGGAACCCCAAGGGCAGATCAGCCACGGCCAGGCGCAGGAACTCGCATTGCAGTTCGGCCGTGTGCAGATCAGTGCCCGGCATTACCGCCACGAACTCTTCGCCGCCATAGCGCGCCGCCATGCCACGGCCAGCGAAATGCGAGCGCAGCAGCACGCCCAGCTCGGCCAGCACCCGGTCGCCGGTGGCGTGGCCCTGGAAATCGTTGATGTGCTTGAAGTGGTCGATGTCCAGCAGGGCCACGCAGGCCACGCCCGGTTGCCCATCGATCTCCACCACCGCCTCTTCCAGTGCCGCCGCCATCGCGCGGCGGTTGGGCAGGCCGGTCAACGCATCGGTGCGGCTCTGCTCGGCCAGGTCGGCATTCTGCGCCAGCAGCACGTCCTGGTACTCCGACAGCAGGCGCTCGTAGTCATCGCGTTCCAGCATGTGCTTCTGGATGTCGAGCGCGAAACGGCGCAGCTCCATCACCAGCATCACCTGCCGTGAAAGTGCGGCCAGTGCCTCGGCCTTGTCGCTGGGCAGGTGCTGCGGATGTGCATCGAACACGCACAACGTGCCCAGAGGCAGGCCATCGGAACTGATCAATGGCGCACCGGCGTAGAAGCGGATGTGCGGGTCGCCGGTCACCACCGGGTTGTCGTGGAAGCGGATGTCCTGCAACGCGTCCTCGACCACCATGATTTCCTGCGGCTGCAGGATGGCATGGCCGCACATCGATTCGCTGCGCAGGTTCTCCGCCGCGTCGATGCCCTGGATCGACTTGAACCACTGCCGTTCGACGTCGATGAGGGTCACCGCCGCCATCGAGGTACCGCAGACCGCCTTGGCGATCGCCACCAGGTCGTCGAATGACTTTTCGCGTTGCGAATCAAGGATGCGGTAGCGGTACAGCGCCTCGAGCCGAAGGGCTTCATTGGCAGGCTTGTCGGGCTTGATCATGCAGCGTCACATTCCGGCAGGTCACTGCGGAGTCTAGCCGATGCCGGTGCGTAATCCGCACAACGGGTAGTGCCGGCCGCTGGCCGGCATCCCGCGCTCATTCGATGCCTGGTGCAGCCGGCCAGCGGCCGGCACTACCGCGCGTTACCAGTCCAGCTGCTTCGGCAGCAGGCCCTGCAGCTCCTGCTCGGTCAGGTTGCGCCACTGGCCCGGCTTCAGCGCGCCGATCTTGATGTTGTCGATGCGCACGCGGCGCAGCTGGGTTACGCGATAGCCGAATTCGGCGGCCATCAGGCGGATCTGCCGGTTCAGGCCCTGCTGCAGGGTGATGCGGAAACCGAACTTGGCGATGCGCGAGGTCTTGCACGGCAACGTCATCTGGTCGTGGATACGTACACCGCGCGCCATGCCGCGCAGGAACTCATCGGTAACCGGCTTGTTCACCGCCACCAGGTACTCCTTCTGGTGTCCGTTCTCGGCACGCAGGATCTGGTTGACGATGTCGCCGTTGCTGGTCATCAGGATCAGCCCCTCGGATTCCTTGTCCAGGCGGCCGATCGGGAAGATGCGCTGCTCGTGGCCGACGAAATCGACGATGTTGCCCTTGACCGACGTCTCGGTCGTGCAGGTGACGCCCACCGGCTTGTTCAGCGCGATGTAGACGTGACGACGGGCGCCGGGCTTGCGTGCCACGCGCGCGCGCAGCGGCTGGCCGTCGACCAGCACCTGGTCTTCCTCGCCCACCACCGCGCCGGTGCCGGCCGGGTGGCCGTTGACGGTGACGCGGCGCGCGGCGATCAGGCGATCGGCCTCGCGGCGGGAGCAGAAGCCGGTGTCGGCGATATGTTTGTTGAGTCGGGTGGTCATCGCCCTATTATCCGGCATCGCCGCCCGCAGCGCTTCATGCCAGGCCGGGCGGATCGAGCTCTTCGCCGTCGAACACCCGGTTCCGGCCGGCGCGCTTGGCCACGTACATGGCATGGTCGGCCCGCCGCAGCAGCCCGGCCAGGTCGTCCTCGCCCGGCCGCCACTGCGCCAGTCCGATGCTGGCGGTCACCTCCAGGCCCGGCACCTGCAGCGCCCGCCCGGCCTCGGTGATGCGCTGGCGCAGGCGGTCCAGCCGCGCCGACGCCGCCTCGCGCGGCATTCCCGGCATCAGCAGCAGGAACTCCTCGCCGCCCATCCGCACCACTTCGTCCTGGCTGCGCACCGCAGCGCGCAGCGCGCGTGCCACCGCCACCAGTACCTGATCACCTACGGCATGGCCGTGGCGGTCATTGATGTCCTTGAACAGGTCGATATCGAGGAAACCGATCACCAGCGGGCCGCGCTCACGGTCAACATGTGCCAGGTGACGGGCCAGCTGCTGCAGGCCGGCGCGGCGATTCGGCAGTCCGGTCAGGCCGTCGGTTTCGGCCAACTGGCGCAGTTCATCGCGCTGCTGGCGCAGCCGGCCCAGCCGCTGGTTCATGGCATAGGCGGCCATCATCAGCAGCCAGGTCACCGACAGCTGCAGTGCTTCAACCCGGTACTCCAACAGCCATTCCGCAAGGCTGGCATCGGCGATGATCAGGACCAGCATCGGTGCCAACGCGGCCAGCCCCGCCTGCGCCCAACGGTCGCCACGCCAGCGGGCCCATACGCCCATCAGCAATGCCAGGCCACATCCCAGCAGATAGGACGCCTGCAGGCCCTGCGCGACCCAGGCCAGCTGTTCCCAGCGCAGCCACGGCACCAGTACGGCCAGCGCCAGCAGCCCCCACAGCACGGTCGCCTGCAGCGGCCGCGACCGTGGCCATACGCGGTCACCGCCGTTCAGCCGCCACAGCGCCGGCAGTACCAGCGCCTGGGTGGCGGCCGTCAGCGAGAGCAGCCACCAGGCCCCACGCTCCCCCACCGGCAGCCACGGCTCCGGGTAGCCGCTGAGGCCACCGAGGATGGCCTGCCACAGCACCAGCACCGTGGTGCCGGCGACGTAGACCAGGAAGCTCCGATCGCGCGTGGTCAGGAAGGCCATCAACGCCGACAGCGCCAATGCGATCGCCACGGCGATGCAGGCGGCACGCATCAGCAGGCGGGCGGTGTCGTTCTGCTGCACCGGGCTGGGCGCGCCCAGCCGCAGGGTCGGTACCCAGCGCGCCTTCAGCGGCGTCTGCCAGGAAACCAGGAACGGCGCGTGGCTGCCCGCCGGCGGCACCGCAACCAGGCCGATGCCTGCGCGGAAGCGCGAGTCGCGGGTGCGGGCGTCGTGCATGTTGCCGCAGATTTCGCGGTCACCGTGCTGGACCCGCACTTCGCCGGCAAAGACATTGAACACGTCCAGCGCCTGTGGCTGGCCCGACCAGCCCTCCTGCGGAGCCGCTACCAGCACCTGCTGGCGGGAGCCGGACAGCATCTGCGGCGTGCATGCGCGATGTGGGGTCGGTTCATCGGTGGCGCCTCCCACCAGCAGATAATCGCGGCCCGACACGGCCACGGCGGCCTGGAGCGGCCACGGCGTCGCCAACCACGCCAGCAGTACGACCAGCACCGCTCCTGTTCCGTACTGCCACTGCCTGACGCCCACGCCACATCCTGTTCCTGCTTACGTCCGCGCCCACTGCGCGTCGCCCCTGGCGCGCATTATCGCAGCCGGGCGCGCCGCACATGTGTAGACCAAAGTCGCCGCCACGCCGTTCAGCCAGCCCCCGGTGGCCCCTTCACCGCGACCAGCCGCACCGGGCGCAGATCGGCCAGGGTCATCCGTTCCAGCGGCTGCGGCCGCTCGATCGCGTAGCCCTGCAGTCCCTGCACACCGAGCCGGGTCAGCGCACCCGCCACTTCGGCGGTTTCCACCCATTCGGCCACCACGTCCATCTGCAGCTCGCGCCCGAGCTCGCTGATCGCGCGCACGGTGGCGTGGCTGACCGGGTCGGTATCCATGTCACGCACGAAGGCACCGTCGATCTTCAGGATGTCCGCAGGCAACTGGCGCAGATAGCCGAACGAAGACAGGCCGGAGCCGAAGTCATCCAGTGCCATCCGGCAACCGCGTGCCTTCACTGCGTCGATGAACGCGCGGGCCTGGCTGAGGTTGCTGATCGCTGCGGTCTCGGTGATTTCGAAGCACAGCTTGGAGGCCAGTGCGCGGTTGCGCTCGAGCAGGTCACAGACGAAGGCAAGGAACCCGGGCTCTGCGATCGACTGCGCGGACACGTTGACGTTGCACAGGCCCAGCTGGCGCACGTGTGCCGGGCACACCTGCAGGTGGCGGAACAGCAGCCCGAGCACGTGCCGGTCCAGCGCCACCGCCATGCCATAGCGCTCCACCGCCGGCATGAACTGACCGGGCATATGCAGGCTGCCATCGGTACCGCGCATGCGCACCAGCACCTCGTAATGCAGGTAGGACGGATCACCCACGCGGGCGATGCGCTGTGCATACAGCACCATTCGATTCTCGGCCATTGCCAGGCTGACGCCCTGCAGGCGCTCGGCCTCCTGGCGCCGTTCCTCCAGTGCCATGCGGTTCTCGTTGAAGCAGTGCACGCGGTTGCGCCCGGCCTGCTTGGCCGCATAGCAGGCGCTGTCGGCGGCACTCATCAACCAGTTCACGTCCGGCGCATCGGCACTGACTTCGACCACGCCGATGCTGCAGCTCAGCTGCGGACTGCCCTCGCTGATCGGGAAGGTCGCCTGCCCCAGGTTGCGGATCACCCGCTGCAGCACCCGCTTGGCCTCGTCCTGCCCGGCATGGGCGAGGAACACGGCGAACTCGTCGGCGCCCAGCCGGCCGACCCAATCACCATCACGCACCGCCGCCACCAGATAGTCGGCGAAACTGCGCAGCATCTGATCACCGGCAGCATGGCCGAAACTGTCGTTGACCAGCTTGAAGTGGTCCAGGTTGATGTAACACAGCGCATGCGTGCCGCCGTCGCTGCGCACCTGCAGCAGCGAACGCTCCAGCAGCCGCTCGATCTCGCGACGGTTGATCAGGCCGGTCAGCGGATCGTGACTGGCGTGATGCTCGATCTCACGCGCCAATGCATGGTTCTGGCTAACATCCTCGATGATCGCAAACACCGACAGCCCACCACCGGCACTGCGCACGCCGGTACCGCTCCAGCGCCCCCAGACCAGGCTGCCATCGCGGCGGCAGAAGCGCAGCTCGCTCGGTCGCAGTTGCCGGTCCCAGTCGATGCGGCCGACGCCATCGATGACCAGTTCGCCTTCCATCAACAGATCGCCGAGCGACATCTGCAGCAGCACGTCGCGTCGGTAGTCGAGGATATCGGCCATCGCTTGGTTGGCTTCGATCACCTTGCCTTCGGTGTCGAGCTTGAGCATGCCGACATTGGCCTGGTAGAAGGCCGCACGGAAGCGGCTTTCATGCTCGGTCAGATCCTTGCCGACGCGACGCGCCAGCGCGACAGCCATCAGGCTGATCGCCAGCACCGACAGCCCACCGACCACCAGCGTGGCGATCCGTACCATCGTGGCCATCCGCAGCAACGCCTGCGAGAACGCCTGCGCCAGTACCTGCAGCCGACGATCAAGATCACGCAGTTGCTGCAGGTAGCGATCACGGACAGGCGCAGGCAAGGCGCCTTCGCCATGCCGCAGCTGCAGCTCATCGACCAGGCGCTGCACCGCCATCAGGTCACCATCGGTCTGCCGCCACAACGCAGTCGCCTCGCGGAACGCACCGATGTCACGTGCATGGCGGAAGGAGAACACCAGCCGTGGAATGTCGGCGCGCGCGTTGCCGCCCTGCAGGAAACCCTGCCTGGCTTTGGCTTCATCCGGCTCGGCCTGTTCCAGCGCCAACCGCGCCTGCAGATCGCCCAATGGCACCTGCAGGGCCTGGCGTGCGTCGTCCAGGTCCTGGGCATCACCGCGCGCCAGATAGCGGCTGAGTGCGGCGGTCGCATCCTGCTGACCACGTGACCAGTAGCCCTGGCCGGCAATCCAGGCGGTGGAGGCCGCCTGCAGTTCCTGGATCAAGGCGGACAGTGCGACCAGTCCAATCGCCATGCCCGTCAACAACGCAAATCGCAGTCCCAGGCCACGGGTCATCGGTACCCGCCGGCTCTGCTGGTCCGTGCCACTCCTACCCATCCCGGATCCCCCCGAATGTGATGCGGTGACAACCTCCTTTGGAGCCGGCTCAGCCTAGGACCGGCAATGTGTTGACCATGCGAAAAAGGGGACGGAGGGGATTAAGTCGTTTTTGGCATAAGCGCATGGCCTGCCGTATACGACTTAATCCCCTCCGTCCCCTTTTTCTGTACGCCAGCCCGGAGGCTGGCGTTGATCAGGACGGCTGCGGGCGCGGCTTAGAAGCTGCGCGGGCCGCGCGGCTTGAAGCCGTCACGACGCGGCGGGCGGCTGTCGCGGTCACCGCCGCGGTCGCCACCATGGCCACCCGGACCACCCGGGCCGCCACGACGCGGGCCACCCGGGCCGCCCGGGCCACGCTTGTCGAAGCGCGGCTTGAACGGACGCGGGGCCGGGTTGGTGTCTTCACCCGGAGCCAGCGCACGCATCTGCAGCTGCTGGCCAGACACCCAGACCTTCTGCAGGTGCGACAGCACGTCCGACGGCATCTGCGCCGGCAGATCCAGCAGCGAGAAGTCGTCGTGGATGTCGATGCGGCCGATGAAGCGGCTTTCCAGGCCGGCCTCGTTGGCAATGGCGCCGACGATGTTGGCCGGCTTCACGCCGTGCTGGTGGCCGACCGAAATGCGGTAGGTCTCCATGCCCTGCTCCGGCGCACCACGCGGCGGAACCTCACGGCGCGGACGCTGCTCGAAACCACCTTCGGCGTCGTCGCGACGCGGGCCACGCTCAAAGCGCGGACCACGCTCGTTGCGGTCGAAGCGATCACCGCGTTCCGGGCGGTCACCACGGTCGAAGCGTTCGCGCGGCGCGCGCTCTTCACGCGGGGCACGCACCGGCGGCTGCAGCAGGAACGGGGTGTCACCCTGCAGCATCTTGGCCAGCGCGGCAGCCACTTCAATGGCCGGCACGTTCTGCTCGCTCTCGAAGCGCTCCAGCAGCTGGCGGTAGAAGTCCAGGCCACCGGCGCCGAGGGTTTCGCTGATGCGCGAGGTGAACTTGTTGATGCGGGTGTCGTTGACCGCTTCCACGCTCGGCAGCTGCATCTCTTCGATAGGCTGACGGGTAGCGCGCTCGATCTGGCGCAGCATGCCCTTCTCGCGCGGGGTGGCGAACAGGATCGCCTCGCCGCTGCGGCCGGCACGACCGGTACGGCCGATGCGGTGCACGTAGCTTTCGGTGTCGTACGGGATGTCGTAGTTCAGCACGTGGCTGATGCGCTCCACGTCCAGGCCGCGGGCAGCCACGTCGGTGGCGACCAGGATGTCCAGCTTGCCTTCCTTCAGCATGGCGATGGTGCGCTCACGCTGGGCCTGCTGCATGTCACCGTTGATGGCGGCAGCGGCCAGGCCGCGGGCCTGCAGCTTGCTGGCCAGTTCTTCGGTGCCGGCCTTGGTGCGCGCGAAGATGATCATCGCGTCGAACGGCTCGACTTCCAGGATGCGGGTCAGCGCGTCCAGCTTGTGCATGCCACTTACCCACCAGTAACGCTGGCGGATGTTGGCCGAGGTGGTGGTCTTGGCTTGGATGGTGACCTCGACCGGATCCTGCAGGTAGGTCTGCGCGATGCGGCGGATCTGCGGCGGCATGGTCGCCGAGAACAGGGCCACCTGACGCTGCTCCGGCAGCTTCTTCAGCACGGCTTCGACGTCGTCGATGAAGCCCATGCGCAGCATTTCATCGGCTTCGTCCAGCACCAGCGTCTTCAGCTCGGACAGGTCCAGGGTGCTGCGGTCCAGGTGGTCGATCACGCGGCCGGGGGTACCGACCACGATGTGCACACCACGACGCAGCGCCGACAGCTGCTGGCCATACGGCTGGCCGCCGTACACCGGCAGCACGCGGAAGCCCGGGATCTTCGACGAATAGGACTGGAACGCCTCGGCAACCTGGATGGCCAGTTCGCGGGTCGGTGCCAGGATCAGGGCCTGCGGCTTGATCTGCTGCAGGTCGATGTTGGACAGTACCGGCAGAGCGAACGCTGCGGTCTTGCCGGTGCCGGTCTGGGCCTGGCCCAGCACGTCGCGGCCTTCCAGCATCGCCGGGATGGTGGCGGCCTGGATCGGCGACGGGGTTTCGTAGCCGATGGCGGTGACCGCCTGCATCACGGGCTCGGACAGGCCGAGCTGCGCAAACTGCAGCGGCGCTTGGGAATCTTGGGACATGGGGAACTCCGAAGGCACTGCCGTCTTCCTGGCAGTGCGATAAAAAAGGTGATGGTCCGCGCTTTGGGCGCCCTTCTTATCGCGTGCCCTGGCGCTGCTCGGTTGGAGGAGATTTCACTCGCTCAGAGCGGAATCATACCGCATTGATCCTGAACGAGGCGTACAGCTTTCCGTGCGCGTGCCGTCATGCCCCGCGCTGGCGCACAATACGCGCCCTCTTCCCAGGAACCCCGCTCCATGCAGATTCTCGAATTCGACCTCGACGGTGACTACGTCGAACTCAAGCAGCTGCTCAAGCTGGCCGACCTGGTCACCAGTGGCGGCGAGGCCAAGATGGTCATCAGCGAAGGCCAGGTACGGGTCGACGGCGAAGTCGAACTGCGCAAGGCCTGCAAGATCCGCGCAGGCCAGGTGGTCGAATTCGCCGACAGCCAGATCCGCGTGCTGGCTGCCGGCTGATCTGAACGGCCTGATCTGAACCGGTTCAGGCCACGCGCTGGGTCAGGTGCGAGGCGATCAGCTGCCTGAACGGTGCCACGCCCTGTGCCAGGCGCAGGCCCGCCGCGCGCAGCAGCCGCGCCGGGCGGCGATCGTCGGTATACAGGCTGGCGATCGCGTTGGTGGCCTCGTACAGCGGCCGCGATGCCAGCCGATGACCGCGCTGGTAGCTGGCCAGCAAGCCGGCCGCGGCAATGTCGGCACCACGTCGCTGCTGCGCGACGATGCCCTGTGCCAGCCGCTGTGCGCTGGCCAGTCCCAGATTGAAGCCATGCGCGGTGACCGGGTGCATGCCGACGGCGGCATCGCCGATCAGCGCCGAACGCTCACCGACGAAACGGTGCGCGTACACCCCCACCAGCGGATACGCCTGCGGCGTGGCCACCGGCTGCATCCGGCCAAGACGGTGTTCGAAGCAGGCACCGATGGCCTCACCGAAGGCCACCTCGTCCATCGCCAGCAGTTCTTCAATCTGCCGCGGTGGCAGCGTGATCACTGCTGATGCCTGGCCTTCGTTGAGCGGCAGCAACGCCATCGTGCGGCCGTAGCCGAACCATTCCCAGGCAGTGTGGTGATGATCACGCTCAACCTGCATGCGGCACACCAGCATCGACTTGCCGAAGTCGCGCATCTGCGCGCCGATGCCGAGCATGCGGCGGGTTGCGGAGAAGCGGCTGTCAGCGGCGACCAGCAAACGCGCATGAAGTTGGCTGCCGTCATCGAGTTTGACCACGTGGCCCTGCGCATCGGCCTGCACGCCCAGCACCTTGCGCCCGTCGAACAGCTCCAGGCCGTCCTGCCCCTGCACGGCATCCCACGCAGCGCGGCGGATCAGATGGTTGGGCACCAGCCAGCCCAGCGGCTGGCCGTCGACCTGGCTGCTGGCGAAGGTCAGCGCGAACGGCGAGCCGCCGTTCATCACCTTGGCATCGCGCAGCTCAGCGACTTCAGCCTGCGGCAGGCGCTGCCACAGCCCCAACTGCTCCATGCTCTGCCGTGAGGCATGGGTCAGCGCGATCTCGCGGCCATCGAAGGCGGCTTCGGCCAGGGCCTGGCGCGGTTGAACTTCGACCAGCCCGACCTGCAGGCCGCTGCCGGCCAGCGCGCGTGCGAAGCACAGACCCGCCGGTCCAGCACCGACCACCACCACGTCCATCCTGCGCATGCGCGCCTCCTGCCGTTGATTCAGTCCGCGCCAGCATAGCGCCACGCACCTGACCGGCCTTGATCTGGATCAGGCCCGGGTCACAACAACGCGAACACCAGCGCCAGGATCGACAACAGCGACACCGCCCAGACCAGGCTGCGCACGTAGGGCACGCCCGCGGCATACAGCGGCAGGTAGACCACGCGCGCCCAGAAGTAGGCCTGCACCGCCAGCGCCGTGGTGTCGTTGCCGCGCCCGGCCACCACCACCGCAATCGCGGCGGCGGCGAAGAACGGGAACGTCTCAAGGAAGTTGGCCTGCGCACGCTGCAGGCGACCGGCCAGCGGGCTGAGTGGCCTGGCTTCGCCATCACGCGCCGAGGCATTCCACTTCATCCCGCGCTCGCGGGTGACCACGGTGGAGGTAGCGAAGATGTAAACGAAGCCCAGCACGATCGACCAGGCCAGCATCGTCAGTTCAGTTGCCATCATTCATCTCCTCAAGGTGCCGACGCACGCAGGCTGTAACCGGCCAGGCGCCACACCTGGTCCTCGTCGAAACGGAACGAGACCAGCTCGCGCACTGGCTGCGCGCTGTTGGCGAAACGGGTCGGGAAGCTGACATTGATGTACAGCCCTTCCGGCACGGCAGCACCGGCGCTGTACTTGACCCGGGTGATGGTCGGCTGGCCCCGCCCGGCCAGCGCGCCCAGGCGCGTGCGCTCGGTGGTCAACTGACTGACGAAGGCGGCCTTCGGTACTGCGCGGCGCGCGACGGCTGAAGCGCCATCCCACAACTCGCCTGCGCGGTTGGCATCGACCAGCTGCGCCGCCTTCACTGCGGCCGCGCCCATTTCCGCGTCCTGTTTCTGCACCTGCGCCTGCTGCGCGGCGGTCAACGCCGGAGCGCCGGCCGTGGCCGGTTTTGCAGCCGCCGGCGAGGCCGGTGCCGGGCGCGCGGGTGCCGGTGCAGGCGTGGCCGGCGCGGGTGCCTGCGCCAATGTGGTCAGGGGCAGCAGGGACAGCAGCAGGAGCACGCGCTTCATGGACACCGCCGGTTCTCGGGAAAGAACCGCAGTCTACGCCAGCGCAGTGAGCCGTTCGTCAGCGCGCGTGGGCGCTGCCTTCCACCGCTGCGGCATCGGCCTGCGCGGCCGGCGTGCCGGTGTCTGCTGGCGCCTGTTCGGCCAGCGGCGGCGGCTCCGAGGGTGCCGGTGGCAGCGTTGCCACATCGATCTCCGACAGCGGGCTTTCTTCCGGGCACACCGCATCCGGGAAACCGAAGCGCTGCTTCAGTGCCTGGCCGCAGCTGTTGATCGATTCCATGTCGGCGCCTTCGCGCTTGCACTGCTGGTCGAAGGCAATCAGGAACGCGTCCTTGCGCTGCACGAAATCATCGCCGCAGGCCCGCATCTGCTTGATCCGCTCCAGATCGTCCTGCACCGCATTGGTGCCATCCAGGCCGTACTGGCGCAGCTCGTCCGGGGTCAGCAAGCGCAGGCTGCGGTTGGGCACGGTCATCATCAGGTCGGCCACACCCACCGCCACGCCATTGCGCTGCAGGTAATCCTTCACGTTGTCGTAGACCTCGTGCAGCTCGCGGTTGAGCTCGGCGCGCGAGGTGGCCTTGGAACTGATGCGCATCATGCGGTGGATGCCGACCTTGCCCGACAGCAGGCGGTTGTCACCGGCGGCCAGCACGAACACGCACGCGCTGTGGCAGATCGAGCCCTCGCGCACCCAGATGGTCCAGCCCGATTCACCGATGCTGTCACCGGCGACGATCGCCGATTCCACCTGGCCACCGCTGGAGTCCAGGTCGAGGATGCGCTTGTGGATCTTCTGCTGGTCAGCGACCACCGCCAGCCGCCACATCATTTCGGCGAAGCCCGGATTGATCTTGCCGGCGTAACGCACGCGCATCAGGCCGCGCTCGGCACACGGCGCCAGGGCCTGGGTGATCTGCTCGCGCTGCAGGCCTTCCAGCTCGACACCGTCGCCGGCATCGCCCGCATATTCCGTACTGCAACTGACCCACGCACGCCCATTTTCCAGCTGCGCCTGCGGCCATGGCCGATCCGCCTGGCTGCGCGGCGGTGCCGGCGGCGGTGGCGCGTCGGCGGCATTGATCGAGACCATGTTCTCGCCATCGCTGGCCGGTGCCCTCGCCGCCTTGTCGGCAGCGGTCACATTGCCCGGATTCTCCAGCTGACTGCAGCCCGCCAGGGCCAGGCACAACAGGGGCAACCAGCGGAATTTGGCGGACATCGGGCAACCGGGATTCATGGGAGCAAGAGCCACAGTCTACCCGTCCAGGCCGCGCATTCAGCGCGTGGCACTGAACCCCTTCTGACCCTTGGGAAAGTGTGTCGACCAAGGTCGACACCTACCAACAGCAAAAGCGTGCCGACCAACGGTCGGCACCCACCAACTGCAGCGACCAACTGTCAGAGGTGGGGCGGTGTGGGCTGACAGGACCGTTGGCGCCATGGATGGCGCCATCGAGCCCCCATGGACGGGTTTACGGCGTGTCCTGCCAGCCCACACCGCCCCGCCATCCCACGGACTGCCAGCTTTTGATTGAGACGTTGACGGTGACGTTGCGGGTGCAGGGCTGCAAGCCCTGCCAGAACCCCCTCCAGCATCCATGTCCGAATCCGGCGAGTATCCCTGCCCGCACCCGCCTAGACTGGCGCCATGGACACCGCCCTCGCCCTCGACACCGCCGCCTGCGACCGCGCCCGCCTGGCCCGCGACGCACGCTTCGACGGCGTGTTCTTCACCGCCGTGCGCAGCACCGGCATCTACTGCCGCCCCGTGTGCCCGGCGCCGCCACCGAAGCCGCGCAACATCACTTACTACCCGACTGCGGCCGCTGCTGCGGCAGCCGGTTACCGCCCGTGCCTGCGCTGCCGTCCCGAACTGGCACCGCAGGCCCAGCAGGCATTGGCCGGGCAGACCGTGCAGCGCGCCCTCGCGCTGATCCATGGCGGTTTCCTGCAGGAGCAGCCGGTGGCCGATCTTGCAACGAAGCTCGGCCTCAGCGCGCGCCAGCTGCAGCGCCTGTTCGTTGAACACCTGGGCGCGACGCCGGGGCAGATCCACGCCACCCATCGCCTGCTGCTGGCCAAGCAGCTGCTGACCGAGACCACGCTGCCGGTGACCGACGTCGCGCTGGCCGCCGGCTACAACAGCCTGCGTCGTTTCAATACGGCCTTCCTGCAGGGCTGTGGCATGGCGCCGACCGCACTGCGTCGCCAGCACCAGCCGCTGGCCGCCGATGACGGCTGCCTGTTACTGCGCCTGGCGTACCGCCCGCCGTTGGATTTCCCACGCATGCTGGCCTTCCTGCGCAAGCGCAGCCTGCCAGGCATCGAGCTGATCGGCGAAGACAGCTACCAGCGCGTGCTCGGTACACCCGAGCGCCCCACCCTGCTGCGCGTCACCGCCGACCCGAAGCGCCCGGAACTGCGCCTGCAGCTGGGCGCGGTCGATCCGCGCCTGATCCCCGACATCGTGCGCCGCGTACGCCGTGTCTTCGACCTTGATGCCGACCTGCAGCAGGTGCATGCCGCGCTGGGCGAAGAACCGCTGCTGGCGCGTGGCATCGCCGAACGCCCCGGGCTGCGCGTGCCCGGCGGCTGGGACGGCTTCGAGGTCGGTGTGCGCGCCGTACTCGGCCAGCAGGTCACTGTTGCCGCAGCCACCACCTTTGCGCGGCGGCTGGTCGACGCCTATGGCGCGCACCTGCCGGGCATGCCATCGGAATTCGATCGCCAGTTCCCCGCGCCCGAGGTGCTGGCTGAGGCGCCGCTGGAATCGATAGGCCTGCCGCGCAGCCGCGCCGCCACCGTGCGTGCGCTGGCCGCTGCCTGCGCCAGCGGCCAGATCGACTTCGGGCCCGGTCAGGCATTGGAGGAATTCGTTGCGCGCTGCGTGGCACTACCCGGCATCGGCCCCTGGACCGCCCAGTACATCGCCTTGCGTGGCCTCGGCCAGCCCGATGCCTTCCCCGCCGGCGACCTGGTGCTGCAGCAGGTCCTCGGCCACGCGCAGGGCCAGCGCCTGAGCGAACGCGCGACCGAAGCGCGCTCGCAACCCTGGCGGCCGTGGCGCGCCTATGCCGTGCTGCATCTGTGGCACCTGTCCGGCACTTTCGTTGGAGAACCGACATGACCCTGTTGTTTGATCGTTTCGACAGCCCGATCGGCGTGTTGACCATCGCCGGCGACGAGCGTGGCCTGTCCCATGTGCTGTTCCCGGAAAACCGCCACCCGGCACGCGGCCGAGACGACTGGCACTACGCGCCGGATGCGCTGCCGGAAGCACGCGAGCAGCTGCTGCAGTTCCTGCACGGCGAACGCAGCAGCTTCGACCTGGAGCTGGCGCCACGCGGCACGCCGTTCCAGCTGCGTGTGTGGCAGGCGCTGGCGTTGATCCCGTTCGGTCAGACCTGGAGCTACCTGCAGCTGGCGCAGCACCTGGGCCAGCCCAGTGCGACCCGCGCGGTCGGCGCTGCCAACGGCCGCAACCCGCTGCCGATCATCCTGCCCTGCCATCGCGTGATCGGCAGCAACGGGGCACTGACCGGCTTCGGCGGTGGCCTGGAAACCAAGGCCGCGCTGCTGCGACTGGAACAACGCCAGGCCCCGCTGTTCGCTTGAGAGGGTTTGCCGGGCTGCGCCCGGCACCCGCAGAGGCTAGAGCAACAGCAACAGCGGGCTTCCTGCGCGGAGGCAGGGTGGGTCCGGTTGCAGGGGACGCTGCAAGTACGTCCCTGTAAGCTCGGTCGCGCCATCCATGGCGCTCACGCCCCTGCAACCGGACCCACCCCGCCTTCGACAGGTTCCTGCGATCTGTCCGAACGTCATTCTGCGCGACTGTTGGTAGGTGTCGACCTTGGTCGACACGGTAGATCCACGCCATGCGTGGATGGGGGCATCTGGAATCTGTCTGGTGAAAAGCCCCCTTCTTGTTGAAGGGGGCACGCCGACGGCGCGGGGATGAGGAAAATGTGCGGACACGGCGCGCGATAGCGCGTCGTGTCTTGGGGTGGTCATTGCACCGGCTTATCATGGGCGCATGACTTCCGTACGCCTGACCTGCGCGCTGGCGCTGCTGCTGCCATTGGCGGCCTGCACCACCACCGCGCCCGCCCCATCCACCTCCGTTTCCACTGCCGTCGCTGCGGCCGCGCCGCCGAAGCTGCTGCTGATCTCGATCGACGGCCTGCGCGCCGACGCGCTGGACCGCGGGTTGACCCCGAACCTGCAGCGCCTGATTGACGGCGGCGTGCGTGCGCGCTGGATGACGCCTTCGTACCCGTCGCTGACCTTCCCCAACCACTACAGCATCGTCACCGGCCTGCGCCCGGACCACCACGGCATCGTCAACAACAGCATGGACGATGCAACGCTGGGCCGGTTCGAGCTGAGCAACCGTGAGGCGGTCACCACCAGCGGCTGGTGGGGCGGCGAACCGATCTGGGTCGGTGCCGAGAACGCCGGTGTGCGTTCGGCCACCACGTCATGGCCGGGCAGCGAATCGGAAATCCGTGGCGTACGCCCCAGCCAGTGGCGCGTCTACGACGGCAAGGAACCGCTGGAGCAGCGCGCCGGCATCGTGCTCGATTGGCTTGCACAGACCGACGCCGATGCACCCCGCCTCACCACCCTGTACATGGAACACGTGGACAAGGCTGGCCACAATTACGGCCCCGAATCGAAGCAGTACGCCGAGGCCATCGTGCGCGCCGACCAGATCGTCGGCCAGGTGCTCGATGGGCTGCAGCAGCGCGGCCTGGCCGAGACAACCAACGTGATCGTGGTCTCTGACCATGGCATGGCCAGCGTCCCGGTCGGCCAGGTGATCTCCACCGAATCGATGGCCGACCCGGCCATCGCGCGCAATGTCAGCCAGGGCCAGTCGGTGGGTTTTGCGCCGTTGGCTGGCCATGAGGCCGCCGCCGAGCACGCCCTGCTCGGCCGCCACGCGCACTACGAGTGCTGGAAGAAGGAGAACCTGCCGCCGCGGCTGCACTACGGCACCCACCCGCGCGTTCCCGCCATCGTCTGCGTGATGGATGAAGGCTGGGATGCCCTGCATCAGGAGAAGATCGCCAAGCGCGACCATCAGGATCGTGGCTCGCATGGCTACGACAATGCCCTGCCCTCCATGCGCGCGGTGTTTGTGGCCAGCGGTCCGTCGTTCCGCCAGGGCCTGGTGATCGATGGCTTCGACAACGTCGATGTCTATCCGCTGCTGGCGCACCTGCTGCAGGTGCCGGCCGCGCCGAACGACGGCAATCCGGAAACGCTGAAGAAAACCCTGCGCTGATCGTACGTCATCCGTCGGGCATGGCCCGGCGGACGCAGCAAGCGGAACGACGAGCATAAAAAAACGCGGCGCCAGGCGCCGCGTTTTTCGTTGAACCGGTCTGGGCCGGATCAGGCCTTGGCGACAGCCTTCTTCGCCACAGCCTTCTTCGCCGGAGCCTTGGCCACGGTCTTCTTGGCAACCGGAGCGGCGGCGCCTACGGCGACCTTGCTCGCGGTGTGCGAACGGGCGTTGCCGTAGCTGGCGTTGTAGCGCTTGCCCTTGGCGGTCTTGCGGTCACCCTTACCCATGTCTTCAACTCCTCAAATGTGAAATCTGGTTACCCCGTACTGACACGGGTTCGGCGGGGCCGCCTTGCTGGGCGCCCCCGCGCACGATCGAAAATCCTATCACGGAGCGCCTAGTGCGCGCAGCTGGCGTCGTGCACGTGACCGTGGTTGAGGCGCAGGTTGACCAGGTGCGCGACACCCACCAGCAGGCCGCCGATGGTCATCACCACCGCGTGCGGCACGGCATTGTGGTGCAACGGGTCGTACAGCACGCCAGCCCACAATGCGACCAGACCGGGAATCAGGAAGCCCAGCGCACGCAGCGCGCCATGCCGGCGATAGCCCCAGACCAAGCTGAACAGCCCCAGCAGGGTCACGAACACCACCAGCGCCTGTTCAACGCCGTCGCTCAGCCAGAACGACAGGCCCAGCGACGGCGCTGCGGCCAGCAGCACGGGGATCACCGCGCAGTGCACCGCGCACAGCATCGAACCAGTGGCGCCGAAACGGTCGAGCAGGTGGCGCAGGCGTGAGGACAGGGACATGACTTCCAGCAGGGTCGGCGAATCGTTATGGAATAATATAACATCCCTCCCCGACCCGCACGGTTTCCCTCCCCCTGTCCCGCTGACGGGATTCGTGCGCCCAGCGATTGATACAGTGTAACAAAGGACCCACCGATGCCCGCCCGTACCCCGCGGTTGAAGCCGCATTCCCTCGCCCTGGCCCTGACCGCCCTGCTTCCGACCGTTGCCTTCGCCGCCAGCGAAGACGATTCCCATCGTGACCGCCACCTGACTGAACTGTCGTCGGTGCAGGTCACCGCGTCGCCGCTGCAGGGCGATGCCGAATCGCTGGCGCGCCCGGTGGACGTGCTGGCCGGTGAGCGCCTGGACGAGCAGAAGGCCGGCACCCTCGGCGATACCGTGGCCAAACTGCCCGGCGTGCAGAGCACCTTCTTCGGCCCTGGCGTCGGCCGCCCGATCATCCGCGGCCAGGAAGGCCCGCGCGTGGCCGTGCTGTCCAATGGCATGGGCAACATGGATGCGTCCACGGTCAGTGCCGACCATGCCACCAGCATCGAGCCGTTCCTGGCCGACCAGATCGAAGTACTGAAGGGCCCGGCCACGCTGCTGTTCGGCAGTGGCGCCATCGGTGGCGCGGTCAATGTGGTCGATGGCCGCATCGCGCGCGAACTGCCGGAGCGCCCGCTGAGCGGCCGCGCAGAACTGCGCGGCAATTCGGTGAACAACGAACGCAGCGGCATGTTCCGCCTCGATGGCGTCAGCGGCAATGTCGTGCTGCACGTGGATGGCCTGGTGCGCAATGGCGATGACTACCGCATCCCCGGCTATGCCGTGATCGACAGCCTTGAAGATCATCATGATCACGACCATGACCACGCGGGCGAGGAAGGCGAAGAGCCGCGCCGCGGCCGCCTGGACAACAGCTCGATCCGCACCCGCGCCGGCGGTGTCGGCGCAACGTGGCTGGGCGACGGCGGCTACTTCGGCGTATCCGCCAGCACCTACCGCACCAACTACGGCATTCCCAATGGCGCGCACGTGCACGCCGAGGGTGATGATCATGGCCATGACCACGGTCACGACCATGGCGATGAAGAAGAAGGCGGCGACGAGCATGACGTGCGCATCGACATGGTGCAGAACCGCTTCGAGACCAAGGCCGGCATCTATGCCCCGGTCTCGTTCCTGAAGAACATCAATGCACGCGTGGCCTACACCGATTATGAGCACGTGGAGCTGGAGGCCGGCACGCCGTCCACCCGCTTCACCAACCGCGGCATCGAGGCGCGCCTGGAAGCCGTGCAGCAGCAGATCGGCGGCTGGGACGGCGCCTTCGGCCTGCAGTTCGGCAACAGTGATTTCGGCGCCAAGGGCGAAGAGGCGTTCGTTCCGGATACCGGCACCAAGAACATCGGCCTGTTCGTACTGCAGGAAAAGCAGTTCGGCCCGTTCAAGCTGGAACTGGGCGGCCGCCACGACCAGGTCAAGCTGGACCCGACCGGTGACTATCGCCGCCGCACCTTCGGCGCCACCAACCTGTCTGCGGCCGGCATCTGGAAGCTCAACGACACCGTCGACCTGCGCATCGGCGTGGACAGCTCCGAGCGTGCACCGACCAACGAAGAGCTGTATGCCGCCGGCGCGCATATCGCCACCCGCTCGCTGGAAATCGGCGATGCCAACCTGAAGACCGAGCGCGGCCAGCGCGTGGAACTGGGTATCCACACCCACAGCGAACGCCTGGACTTCTCCGCGTCGGTCTACCAGACCAGGTTCAAGGACTTCATCTACCTGGCCGACACCGGCGTCACCGAGGGCCTGCCGGTTCGTGCGTGGACCCAGCAGGATGCGGTGTTCCGCGGTGCCGAAGCCGAAGCGCTGGTGCACTTGTTCGAGGGCGGTGCCGGTGACTGGGATCTGCGCCTGTTCGGCGACTACGTGAAGGCCAAGCTGGATGGCAGCGGCAGCCGCAACCTGGACATCGCCGTGCCGCATGGCGACCACAACCACAACTACAGCGTGGAGCTGGCCAACACCGGCTACCTGCCGCGTATCGCCCCGGCCCGCGTCGGCGCCGATCTGCGCTGGTCGAAGGATGGCTGGCGTGCCTCGGTCGGTGCAGTGCGCTACAGCCGCCAGAAGGACGTCGCCCAGAACGAGGAGCCGAGCAACGGCTACACCCTGGTCGACGCGCACCTGGCCTACCGCTGGGACCGCAACGCGAGCAACAGCTACGAAGTGTTCCTGGATGGCAGCAACCTGACCAACCGCGAAGTGCGTCCGCATACCTCGCTGCTGCGCGACTACTCGCCGCTGCCGGGCCGTGGTGTCGCATTCGGCATCCGCGCGTTCTTCTGATCGCGCACGGCGGGGTCGGATCCCTTTCCGAAGGAAAGGGCTCTGACCCCACGCTATCCCACGGGGGCCTTCGGGCCCCCGTTTTCGTTTCGGTCGACTCCATCACACATCCGTCACAAAGATGTGCGTACGACAACAACCGGACAATCCCGTCACTCAATGTCTCGCCAATCGGACACTTTTGTCCGAAAATAAACCCATGACAGCCCAACGTGCCGATGCTGCTGCCCGCCGCGCCCTTATCCTCGACGCCGCCGATCATGTGTTCGGCCAACATGGCGTCACCGCCCCGCTGGACCTGGTGGTCGAACGCGCCCAAGTGGGCCGCGCGACCCTGTACCGCAACTTCCCCGACCGCACCGCGCTGATCCAGGCACTGCTGCAGCGTACGGTCGACCGCATCCGGCGCCAGGTCGAACAGCTCGGCGACCGCGACGACGCCCTGTTCGAGGTGTTCGAGGGCATGGCCCAGCGCATCATCGATTCGCCGGCGCTGGCCGATTACTGGCGTGCAGTCGATTCGGACGTGCCGGCCATGCGCACCGCGCGCGAAACCGTACGCGATCTGCTGGAAGCGCCGATCGCCCGCGCCAAGGCCGCCGGCCTGTGCCGTGCCGACCTGGAGAAGACGGATATTTCACTGATCTCGGGCATGCTGGGCGCGGCCCTGCGCGGCAAGACCCGCGAAGAGCGCGCCCACCTGGCCGGGCGCGCCCTGCAGCTGCTCCGCGGGGGTCTCCAGGGAGCAACCAGCGAGGCCCGCTGATGGTCCAGCCGTATCTGAAGCCGGTTCCGGATTGGGAGGAGCACGAGAAGCCGACCATGCCCGGTTCGGCATCGATGCCCTGGCATCCGCCCTATCGACGCGTGGCCTATGCACTGGTATCGCTGCTGGTGGCGATCACCGGCGGCCTCGGCAATGCGCTGGTCACCGCCAACCTGCCCTTCCTGCAGGGCCAGCTGGCGCTGACCCCGACCCAGGGCAGCTGGCTGGTGGCCGCCTATGCAATGGTCAACGTCACGGCCAACCTGCTGGCCTTCAAGTTCCGCCAGCAGTACGGCATCCGCCTGTTCGCCGAGATCGGCCTGGGCCTGTACGCGGCGCTGGCGGTACTGCACCTGTTCGTCGGCAGCTTCGAGACCACGATGCTGACCCGTGCTGCCAGCGGCTTCGCCGGCGCGGCCTGTTCGACGCTGGGCACGCTGTACATGCTGCAGGCGCTGCCACGGCGGTTCACCGGCAACCTGCTGGTGGTCGGTGTCGGCCTTTCGCAGCTGGCGGTGCCGATCGCCTGGATCGTGTCGCCGGGCCTGGTCGATACCGGCCAATGGCACCAGCTGTACTCATTCGAAGCCGGGCTGGCACTGTGCGCGTTCGCGGCAGTGGTGGTGCTGAAGCTGCCGCCGGGCATCCAGGTGAAGGCGTTCGAGCCGCTGGACTTCCTTACCTTCGCCCTGCTCGCACCGGCCGTCGCGCTGCTGGTGATCGTGCTGGCGCAGGGCTACACCCGCTGGTGGCTCAACACGCCATGGCTGGGCTGGGCACTGGTCGCCTCGATCGTGCTGTCCACCACCGCCTTCATCATCGAGCACTACCGGCGCAATCCACTGCTGCAGATCCGCTGGCTGTCGAAGCTGCCGGTGCTGCACTTCATCGTCGGCGCGTTCCTGATCCGCTTCCTCACCACCGAGCAGTCCTATGGCGTGGTCAACCTGATGCGCACGCTGGGCATGGGGCCTGACCAGATGCGCCCGCTGTTCGTGGTGATCCTCGCGGGCGTGGTCACCGGCATCGCCGGCGCCTCGCTGACCTTCGGCCCGAAGCGACTGATCGCCCAGCTGCTGATGGCGATCCTGCTGCTCGGCGCAGCCGCCTTCTTCGACCAGCACCGCACCAGCATGGATCGACCGCACGATTTCTATGTCAGCCAGTTCCTGGCCTCGGTCGGTGCCGGCATGTTCATGGGCCCGTTGATCATGCTCGGCATTTCCGCCGCGCTGAAGCAGGGCGTGGATCACATGATCACCTTCCTGGTGACGCTGTCGATCACGCAGACGCTGGGCGGCCTGGCCGGCTCGGCGGTGCTGGGCACCTTCCAGCTGCATCGCGAGCAGTTGTACTCCAGCGCATTGACCAGCCAGCTCGACCCGGCCGACCCGGTGGTGGCACAACGCCTGCGTATCCAACAGCAGCTGTACAGCGCACAGATCACCGACCCGGTGATGCGCAGTGCGCAGGGCAGCGCGCAGCTGGCGCAGACCGCGCGCCGCGAAGCCAACGTGCGTGGCTTCAATGATGTGTTCACACTGAGCGGTTGGTTGGCCATCGGCTTCCTGTGCTGGTTGCTGCTGCTGTCGCTGCGCACCGCCGTGCTGAAGCAATGGCGCAAGCGCCACCCCACTTCCCCCGCTGCGGCCACGCCGGCCGCGCTCCGCTGAGTCCTCCACCATGCCCCCCGTCCCGCCCCGACCCGACGACACCGACAACGTGACCCCACCGCCACCGACGGACGCGGCGCCTGCACCCACGCCCGTTGAACCGGCGGTCGCGCCGAAGTACCTCAAGCCCAGCGCGCGCAGCGTGGTGGTGATGGTGGTGGTCGCCCTGCTGGGCATCGCGCTGATCCTGCGCGCCTGGCACCTGTGGCCGTTCACCAGCAGCGTGATGGTGACCGACAACGCCTATGTGCGCGGACAGATCACCGTAATGGCGCCACAGGTGAACGGCTACGTGACCGAAGTGCTGGTGAAGGACTTCCAGCACGTGAAGGAGGGCGAGCCACTGCTGCGCATCGATGACCGCATCTATGCCCAGCGTGTCGCCCAGGCACAGGCAACGCTGGACAGCGCACGCGCGGCACTGGCCAACTCCGACCAGTCGCAGGCACAGAACCGTGCGCAGATCGCTTCGGCGCACGCCACGCTGTCGGCCGGCCAGGCCGAGCTGCAGCGGTCGCGCAATGAATTGAAACGCTACGAGGAACTGGCTGCGCAGCAACTGGTGTCAGTCAACGATCGCGACAAGTTCCGCACCACCCAGGCCTCGGCACAGGCCAGCGTGCAGCAGTCGCAGGCGCAGATCCGCATCGCCGAGGAAACGCTGGTGTCGACCCAGGTGGCACGCAAGAGCCTGGAAGCCCAGGTGGAGAGCGCACAGGCACAGCTGGAACTGGCGCGCATCGACCTGGCCAACACGTTGATCCATGCGCCGCGCGACGGCCAGATCAGCGAAGCCAGCGTGCGCGTGGGCCAGTACGTCGCCGCCGGTTCGCAGCTGCTGTTCCTGGTACCTGACACGCTGTGGGTGGTGGCCAACTACAAGGAAGGCCAGACCTGGGGCATGGCGATCGGCCAGCCGGCCACGTTCTCGGTGGACGCGTTCCAGGGCCAGGTGCTGCGCGGCCGCGTGCAGGAGATCGCCCCAGCCACCGGGTCGGAATTCAGCGTGCTGCGCCCGGACAATGCCAGCGGCAACTTCACCAAGGTGGTGCAGCGGCTACCGGTGCGGATATCGATCAATGAAGGTCAGAAGCTGGCAGAGCAGCTGCGGCCCGGCATGTCGGTGATCGTGCGGGTGGATACCCGTTCCAAGCCGATGGACTAGCCTTGTCATGAAACGGGGTCAGATCCCTTTGCCAATGGCAAAGGGATCTGACCCCGCTCCTATGCCGGCCAGCGGCCGGCACTACCGTTGCGTTACCCGGCGCAGCGCGCGCAGAGGCCGTGCACTTCCAGGGTCTGCGCCTGCGGCTGGAAGCCCAGCTCCTTGGCGCGCTTCTCCAGCTGGGTGACGATCTCGCGGTCTTCCAGTTCCACCGCGCTGTGGCAGCTGTTGCAGATCAGGAACGGCACCGAGTGCGCGGCACTGCTGGGATGGTGGCAGGCCACGAAGGCATTGACCGATTCCAGCTTGTGCACAAAGCCATTCGCCATCAGGAAGTCCAGCGCGCGGTACACGGTGGGCGGGGCATCGGCGCCCACGCCCTTGCCGTTGCGCACCCATTCCAGCAGCTCGTAGGCCTTGACCGGCTTGCCGGCCTCGGCGATCAGCTTCAGCACATTGGCGCGGATCGGGGTCAGGCGCAGCCCGCGTTCGCGCGAGACGCGCTCGACCACCGCCACGAAATCCGATGCGTCGTGGACGTGGTGGTGCGGGGCGGTACAGGCAGTGGCGGTCTTGGCGGGCATGCGTGTTCTCCGGTTCGGGCCTGGCAAGGATGCCTCAGGCCGTTGCTACCTTGGTGATGGCCACATCAATGCGTTTCAAGGCCTGCTCGCGGCCGGCCAGGTAAACGGTATGGGAAATGTCAGGACTGACCTGGGTGCCGGTGATGGCCACGCGCAGCGGCTGGGCGACCTTGCCCATGCCGATTTCCAACGCTGCGGCCGCGTCGTGCAGGGCGACGCCCACCGACTCGGCGGTCCATTCCGGCAGGGCGGCCAGCAGCTCGCGGGCCTTGCCCAGCGCCACTTCTGCACCGGCCTTGAAGTGCTTGGCCACCGCCGCTTCGTCGTACTCGGTCAGCGGCTGGTACCAGACCACGGCCTTCTCGGCCATTTCCTTCAGGGTCTGCACGCGTTCACGCAGGGCGATCACCACGTCCTCCGGGGCGGGGCCGGCGGCCACGTCCAGGCCCAGCTTCTGCAGCTGGTAGACCAGGTGCGGCACGATCGCGGCCACGTCCTCGGTCTTCAGGAAGTGCTGGTTGACCCAGCCCAGCTTGGCCATGTCCAGGCGCGAGGCCTTGGAATTGCAGTCCTTCACGTCGAACAGGTCGATCAGCTCCTGGCGGCTGAACAGCTCCTGGTCACCATGCGACCAGCCCAGACGGGCCAGGTAGCTCAGCAGCGCATCAGGCAGGTAGCCGGCGTCCTTGTACTGCATCACGTCGGCCGCGCCGGTGCGCTTGGACAGCTTGGCGCCCTGCTCGTCCAGGATCATCGGCATGTGGCCGAACTTCGGCACCGGCGCACCGATACCTTCGTACAGGTTGATCTGGCGCGGGGTGTTGTTGATGTGGTCGTCGCCGCGGATGACCTCGGTGATGCCCATGTCCCAGTCGTCCACCACCACCGCGAAGTTGTAGGTGGGGTAGCCGTCCGGGCGGAAGATGACCATGTCATCCAGCTCGCTGTTGGCGATCTCGATGCGGCCCTTGATCAGGTCGTCGAACACCACCGTGCCTTCCAGCGGGTTCTTGAAGCGGATGACACGGTTCGGGTCGTCCTTGCGCGGCAGGCCCAGCTCGCGCGCAGCACCGTTGTAGCGCGGCTTCTCCTGCCTGGCCATGGCGGCCTCGCGCATCGCGTCCAGCTCTTCGCGGGTTTCGTAGGCGTAGTACGCCTTGCCGTCGGCCACCAGCTGCTCGGCGACTTCCAGGTAACGGGCGACGCGGTCGGTCTGGTAAATCGGGCCTTCGTCGTAATCCAGGCCCAGCCACTCCATCGCCTCCAGGATGGCGTCGATCGCACCCTGGGTGCTGCGTTCACGGTCGGTGTCCTCGATGCGCAGCACGAACTCGCCGCCACGGTGGCGGGCCTCCAGCCAGCAGTACAGCGCAGTGCGGGCACCACCGATGTGCAGGTAGCCGGTGGGACTGGGGGCGAAGCGGGTGCGGCAGGTCATGGACGGCTCGAGGAACGGGAATCCCCCGATTTTACCAGCCCACCGCCCCCGACGGAAAAAGGGGACGGAGGGGATCAAGTCGCGATTGCCCAGCCGCTGGGCCTGCAACCGGGAAACGGAGGGGAGAAACGACTTAATCCCCTCCGTCCCCTTTTACGGTTCCACCTTGCGTGGGAAGGACTGCTCGCGCATCGCGGCGTTGTAGGCAAATGAGGCGACGATGGCTGCGGCCTGCTTCAGGTCTTCCGGTTCGGCGTGGTCCCAGGTGTCCAGGTGGCTGTGGTGGACGTTGGTGAAGTAGTCCAGCCGGTCCTGGATGAACTGGAAGCCCGGCAGGCCGATGCGGTCGAAACTGATGTGGTCGGTGCTGCCGGTGTTGCGGGTCGCAACGGTGGTGGCACCCACGTCATGGAACGGCGCCAGCCAGGCTTCGAAGATCGGCATCGCCGCCAGGTTTTCCTGCGCGTAGATGCCACGGAAGCGGCCCGAGCCGTTGTCCATGTTGAAGTAGACCTGGAACTTGCCGTAGTCGCGGGTCTTCTGCAGCGCGCCGGTTGGCTCGCGCAGCGAGGCCGGCAGCGCCTTCTGCGCCGGGTCGGTGGGTTCCGGGAAACGACCGAAGTGCTTGGCCACATAGGCCTGCGAGCCGATCAGGCCCTGTTCCTCACCGCTCCACAGCGCCACCCGGATGGTGCGCTTGGGCTTGGCGCCGGTGGCCTTGAGGATGCGCATCGCCTCCATCATCACCGCCACGCCGGCCGCGTTGTCGGCCGCACCGGTACCGCTGTGCCAGGAATCCAGGTGCGCGCCGATCATCACCACTTCATCCGGCTTGCTGCTGCCACGGATCTCGGCCAGCGTGTTGTAACCGGGCTGGTCGGCCTCGTCGGTGAAACGCGCGGCCACATCCACGCGCAGGCGCACGGTCTGCTTGGCCTCCAGCGCGCGCACCAGCGGATTGAAGTGCTCGCTGATCATCGCCAGCTCGGGAATGCCCACCGACTCACCCGCCTTGCGCGAGCCACCACCAGCAACGCGGATGATGCCGTTGTCCCAGCTGCTGATGCTGATCGAGGCCAGCGCGCCTTCTTCCACGAAGAACGCATTGACCTTGGACGCCAGCTGCTGGCGCTCCTGGTACTCCTTGACCCGCTTGGCACGCTCGGCGGTGGCGTCCTTGTCCTTGGGCAGGGTGAATTCCTGCAGGCCCTCCAGCGAGGTGGCGTCATGGCGGTGCGAATCCGCCTCGGTGCCGCGCTTGTACTCGCGCGCCTCGCCCAGCAGCAGGATCTTGCCGCGCAGCTTTCCACGGTACTTCTCGATGTCCTCGGGCTTCTTGATCTCGACCTGGACCAGTTCGCCTTCAACCGGGCCCTTCGTTCCAGGGGTCCAGGCCTTGGGCAGCGCATGCAGCGGCTGCACGCGATCACCCAGCATCTCCACGCTGGCCGAGGTGAACTCCCAGCCGCGCCCGAAGTCGTCGAAGGCTTCGTCGTGGACGTTGTCCAGCTTCCATTCGTTGAACTTGCCGCGGGTCCACGCATTGGCGCGGCCCATCGCCGGCGAGTTGGTCAGGCGCGGGCCGATGCGCTCGGTGAGATAGCTGAAGGTGTCCATCACCTGCGAACGGTGGAAGGCCTCCTGGCGGATGCGGCTGACCATGTCCAGGTCCACCGGCTCGCGCTGCTGCGCGCCTGCATTGCCACCCATCGCCAGCGCTGCGGCCAGCATGCCCCACTTCAACACATCGCACCCCTGCCCTTCGGCTCGATCATCAACCCATCGAGTCTAGCCAGCAGGGGCGCGCGGATACCGTCCCATCGGTCATGGACAGCGACAGTAGATCCACGCCATGCGTGGATGAACAACCGAATCATCCACTCCATCCCAGCCACAGCTGCGCCCGTTCCGGCAGCAGCAGCAACCAGTGCCGCCGGTCGATGCTGCTGCAGCCATACACCGCCGCATGCGCGGGCCAGTCATCGGGCAGGCCGCCGATGCCGATTTCGGTCAGCGCCTCCGCCCCGGCCTTCCATGGCCGGTAGCGCGGCACCCTGCCGGCCAGCGCACCGCGTCCCTGCCGTGCGCCCTGCAGCCAGGCCAGTCCCTGGCCCTGCAATCCCTCGCAGGTCACCGCTGCCAGCTGGAAGCGGACCAGGCCGGGGGCGATCCGTGCCCCCGGCAGGGCCGCCAGCACGCCATGTGCCTGCAGCAGCGCATCCACTTCCAGCAGGGCCGGAATGCCCTGCCGTGCCCGTTGCCGCAATCCCTGGCGCCAGCTCATGGCCTGCTCCTTACTTCAGGTCTGCGCCAAGCGCGTACCAGTCGACCCGGCGGGTCACCCACATCGCCAGCGCCAGGATCACGAACAGCAGCAGCGAACCCATCAGCAGCGCGTTGTTCTCCGACACCAGCAGGCCATACAGCGCGCCATACAACACGGTCAGCAGCGCAGCGAAGCCGAGGCCGCGCTTCCAGTGGCCCAGCACGTTGGCCAGGTACACCGCCTGCAGGCCGATACAGGCCACCGCCGAGACCAGGTAGGCCTTCCAGAACGCGATGTGTTCGGACAGGCTGATCAGCAGCAGGAAGAAGATCGCCAGCGCCAGGCCCACCATGAGGTACTGCAGCGGGTGGATGCGCAGCGACCTGATCAGCTCGAACAGGATGAAGCCAACGAAGGTGAGCAGCACGAACAGCACGCCGTATTTCGAGGCACGGTCGGCCTGGGTGTAGGTATCGACCGGATCGACCAGCGACACCGTCACCGCCTGCGAGTCGACCGAACCATCATTGCGCAGCTGTCGCTGTGCGTCGGAGGCCAGCGAGGACACCGCCCAGCGCGCATCGAAGCCCTGTGCGTCGACACGGCGCTCGTTGGGCAGGAACGCACCGCTGAACGACGGATGCGGCCAGCTCGAACGCAGCGCGATGTGGGTGTCATCGCCCACCGGCACCACCGACAGCATGCGGCTGCCATCCAGGCGCAGCTCCAGTTCAACGGTGCTGGCAGCCAGCGTGCCGCCCTGTTCCGCAGCGAAACCGGCCACCGGCGCATGCAGGCCTCGCCCCACCTCGCTGGCCGCGCCAACGCCCGGCAGCAACCGCAGTTGCTTGCCATCCACGCGCAGGTTCGGCGTACCGACCAGGCCACGCACATCGGAAATGCCCACCGCCACATACGGCTGGCCGTAGCTGCGGCCGGCCTTCACCGGATAGTCGTCTGCAGCGAACGTCGCCTTCATCTGGCCGTTCCAGCTGTATACCGGCACCTTGAACAGGCCGACCTCACGCTGGCTCGGCAGCATCTCGCCGCCCACCTCCAGCGACGCCGGCATCTGCAGCCAGTGCCCCTCGGTGACCTGCACCTCGGTCTTCTTGACGCCCAGCGGGTCAACCAGTTCAACCTGCTTGCGTTCCACCCATGGCACCACCCGTACCGGGCCCACCAGCTGCTGTGCTCCGGCGCGGCTGTCGGCCACCCGCAAGAAGGCCTCGTCGCGGTAAGCACTGCGTTCGTTGATGACCCCGCGGATCATCGTCAGCGGCACCAGCAGCAGCAGGATCAGCCCGCCGACAATGGCGAACCGCAGCAGCATCTTCAGGGATTTCATGGTCCATCCTCGTTGGAGAGGGCTGCAGGATGGACCGCCGCGGTGAGCAGGGTTTGTGGCGAATTTGAAGCGAGTGTGAAGTCAGCGGCGCGGGCGCTGGCCCGGCGCACCCAACGGCAGCCACAGGCTGGCCACGGTGCCGCCGCCCTCGCGGACATCGACACTGGCGCGCCCATCGTGCAGGCGCGCGACTTCCTGCACGAATGGCAGGCCCAGGCCGGAACTGCGACGCCCGCTGCCGGGGCGCGCCAGCGAATAGAAGCGTTCGAACACCCGCTCACGCGCGTAGTCGGGAATGCCGGCACCGCGATCGGCCACCTGCAGGCGCACGCCCTGCCCGTCCACCTCGGCCTGCAGCGAAATCTCCGCGCCGGACGGCGAGAAGGCAATCGCGTTGTCGATCAGGTTGTGCAGTGCCTGCCGCAGCAGGTAGCCGTCGCCCTGCACCTGCAGGTCGGGCACGCTGCCGATGCGGACCTGCACGCCCGCCGCTTGTGCGCGCACCTGCGCGGCAGCGGCCGCATCGGCCAGCAATGCCGGCAGCGCGATCCGGTCGCGGGTCTGCAGCCAACCGTGCTGTTCCACTTCGGCCAGCGCCAGCAGCTTGTCGATGGTCTCGGTCAGCCGCTCCTGCTGGTCGACAATACTGCGCGCGAAATGCACGCGATCGGCTTCGGGCAGCGGCTCCTGCAGCAGCTCGGCAGCACCGCGGATGGCCGCCAGCGGGCTCTTCATTTCGTGCGTCAGCGACTGCACGTACTGCTCGACGTAGGCCTTGCCTTCGAGCTTCTGGCGCATCGTTTCCAGCGCCTGGCCGAGATCGCCGATCTCGTCGCGGCGGCGCCGTGGTGGTGGCACCGGTTCGCCGGCGCTGACCGCGCGTGCATAGCGGCTGAGCTGGCCGAGGCCAGTGGTCAGCCACATGGTCACCAGCACGCCGACCAGCGCTGACAGCCCGATCAGCCAGGCACCGCGCTCGATGATGGCGCGCTGGCTGGCGGCGATGAACGGATCGATGCTGCGGTTGGGCTGGGCCAGGCTGAGCACGCCGATGAGGGTGCGCCCATCGGCCGGGTCATATACCGGCGCCGCCACATGCATCACCGTATCGCCTTCTTCGCCTGGCACTTCCGGGCTGGAGCGGGCGCCGTACTCGCCACGCAGGGTGCGGTAGACATCGTTCCAGCGCGAGTTGTCGCGCCCCAGGTCGCGGCCCAGCGAGTCGTAGATGACGATGCCCCTGGCATCGGTGATGGTCACCCGGTAATCCAGCGAGCGCTTGGGGAAACGCCAGACCATCGCCTTGAGATCGCGCTGGCGCGCCTTGGCCAGGTTGCGGGTGAAGCTGCCGCTGCGGATGGTGCCCGCCTTGACGTCGGCGGCGGCCATCTCGGCCAGCACGTTGGCGGCGTCGACCAGGGTCGATTCCATCGCCTGGCGCACACCCGGCTTCACTTCGTTGACGAACACGCGCATCACGAAGAACGCGGCGATGCCGGTGATCAGGAAGAAGCCGAGAAACAGCTTCAGTACCAGGCGCATCGGCTAGACCTCCAGCGCGTAGCCGAGGCCACGGTGGGTGCGGATCGGGTCGTCGCTGGCACCGGCTGCGCGCAGCTTGGCACGCAGCGTCTTTACATGGGTGTCGACGGTGCGGTCGGCACTGTCGGCGCTGCTGTCCCAGCCACGGTCCATCAGCTGGGCACGGCTGAGGATGGCTCCGGGGCGCTGCAGCAATGCTTCCAGCAGTGCGTACTCGTAACGGGTCAGGTCCAGCGCCTGTCCGCGGAAACGGATGCGCCGGCCTTCGCGGTCGATGGCGAACGCGCCATGTTCCTGCCAGCCCGCGTCCGCGCTGGGCGCTGCGACGGCCGGTGCCGCACGGCGCAGGCGCGCACGCACCCGTGCCACCAGTTCGCGCGGCGAGAACGGCTTGGTCATGTAGTCGTCGGCGCCCAGCTCCAGGCCGAGCACACGGTCCACTTCGTCGTTGCGGGCGGTCAGGAAGATCACCGGCAGCTGCGCCACCGGCCCGGGCTGCGCGCGCAGCCGCCTGCACACTTCGAAACCGCCCAGGTCGGGCAGGCCGACGTCCAGCACCACCACATCGATATCCCCGGCCTGCAGCCGTTGCAGGGCCTCCCCGCCCAGCAGGCAGTGGCTGGCGGCATAGCCCTCGCTGCGCAGCGCATAGAGCACTGTTTCGGCGATGGCGGCTTCGTCCTCGACTACCAGGACATGGGCAACGGGAGCTGTCATGGCGCGCAGCATAGCCGCTGCGGCCGCCGCCCCGTACACTGCCGTCCATGAACTATCGCCACGCCTTCCATGCCGGCAACCACGCCGATGTGCTCAAGCACATCGTGCAGCTGGCCCTGATCGACAGCTTCAAGCGCAAGGACAGCCCGTTCTTCGTGCTCGACACCCACGGCGGTGCCGGCCGCTACCTGCTGGCCAGCGAAGAGAGCCGCAAGACCCTGGAGGCCGAGTCCGGGATCATGCGCTTGATGGCCCAGCCCAAGCTGCCCGAGGTGGTCGAGCGCTATCTGAAGGCGGTGCAGGCCGACAATCCGGTCGGCGCGCTGACCAACTACCCGGGCTCGCCGCTGCTGAGCGCGCAAGCGATGCGCGCGCAGGACCGCATGGCGGTGTGTGAGCTGCAGGAAGCCGAAACGGCCACACTGAAGGCCCTGTTCGCCCATGACAGCCGCGTTGATGTGCGCGCGGGCGATGGCTATGCGCTGCTGCGTTCGCTGCTGCCGCCGAAGTTCAACGGTAGCAAGATCGGCCGTGGCCTGGTGCTGATCGACCCGCCCTACGAGGCCCAGGACGCCGAATACCAGGCCGTCCTGGCCGCGCTGGCCGAGACCCTGGCACGCTGGCCGCAGGCCACCTGCGCGGTGTGGTTCCCGATCAAGCAGCGCCGCACCATCCTGCACTTCCTGCGCAAGGCCACCGCCCTGCCGGTGAAATCGGCGATGACGATCGAGTTCCTGGTGCGCCCGGACGACTCGCCGCTGCGCCTCAACGGCAGCGGCATGCTGCTGCTCAACCCGCCCTGGCAGTTCGACCGGGTGGTCGGCCCGGCCCTGCCGGCGCTGCGCCAGCACTTGGGTGAACCCGGTGCCAGCACCCGCCTGGATTGGCTCAAAGCCCCCGAATAACGGCCTTCACGAGGCTGTACCGCTGTGAGCCTTTCGTTCACGGAATGCAGCCCCGGTGATGCCACAATCGATGGACCACCAAGGAATCACCCGGTATGGCCACTCGCAACCGCATGCCGCCCTGGCATGAGATCTTCAAGGCTCCCAGCGGCCACGAGCTGCTGATCCGCCCCATCCGCCCGGAAGATGGCGCGCCGCTGCAAGCGGCGTTCAGCCTGTTCGGGCCGGAAGAAATCCGTGATCGTTTCCTGCAGGCGGTGACCGAGCTGTCGCCGGAAACCACCCAGCGCCTGACCCACCCGAATCCGAAGACCGAGATCACCCTGGTCGCTGCCGAATCCCTGCCCGCTGGCGAAGCCGTGGTCGGCGCGGTCGCCCGGGCCTCGATCATCCCCGGTACCCGTGAAGCCGAGTACGCGATCCTGATCAGCCGCTTCCTCATTGGCCAGGGCCTGGGCCGGCAGCTGATGCGCAAGCTGGTGAAGTGGGGCCGCGGCAAGTACCTGGACCGCCTGTACGGCGACGTTGCCGCCGAGAACGAGCCGATGAAGCAGTTGGCCGCCTCGCTGGGCTTCAAGCCGGTGCCGCACCCGACCGGTGCCGAAGGCCTGGTGCGGATGGTGCTGGAGCTGGACAACTGACGGATGCGCCGGGCATGCGCCGGCGACGCCTCCCGGTAGTGCCGGCCACTGGCCGGCATTGCGTTCCCCCAACGGCACATGAGGCGGCCGGCAGACGGCCGTCACGACCCACCGGGCTTCGATCGGGCTTCTGCTAAAATCCGGGGTCCATGTCGCGTACCTCATACCCCGCCCCGCCGCTGCCGCGCGCCGGCCAGCTCCGCGCCTGGTGGCGCGCCCCCGCCTCGCCGACCGCCCTGGCCTGGTACCTGGCCCAGGCCGCGCGTGCGCATGACGCCCCGCTGCTGGTGATCGCCCGTGACAACCACGGCGCCAACCAGCTCGAAGCCGACCTGCACACCCTGCTCGGCGGCGACCCGGCCCTGCCGGTGGTCGCCTTCCCGGACTGGGAAACCCTGCCCTACGACCGCTTCAGCCCGCATCCGGACATCATTTCGCAGCGCCTGTCCGCCCTGCACCGCCTGCCCACGCTGAAGCGCGGCCTGGTGATCGTGCCGGTGCAGACCCTGCTGCAGCAGCTGGCCCCGCGCAGCTACGTGATCGGTGGCAGCTTCGACCTGAAGGTCGGCCAGCGCCTGGACCTGGAGGCCGAGAAGCGCCGCCTGGAAAGCGCCGGCTACCGCAACGTGCCGCAGGTGATGGACCCGGGTGACTTCGCCGTGCGCGGCGGCCTGCTCGACGTGTTCCCGATGGGTACCGACGAACCGCTGCGCGTGGAGCTGCTGGACGAGGACATCGACTCGATCCGTGCCTTCGATCCGGAAAGCCAGCGTTCGCTGGACAAGGTCGAGGCGGTGCACATGCTGCCGGGCCGAGAAGTGCCGATGGACGAGGCCAGCATTGCCCGCGTGCTGGCCACGCTGCGCGAGCGCTTCGATGTCGATACCCGGCGCAGCGCGCTGTACCAGGACCTGAAGTCCGGGCTGGCCCCGGCCGGCGTCGAGTACTACCTGCCGCTGTTCTTCGAACGCACCGCGACCCTGTTCGACTACCTGCCCGACGGCAGCCTGCCGGTGGTCTGCGCCGGTGCCGGCGAAGCCGCTGAAGCATTCTGGGCGCAGACCGGTGAGCGCTACGAACAGCGCCGCCACGATGTGGAACGGCCGCTGCTGCCACCCTCGGCGCTGTACCTGTCGCCGGAACTGCTGCGCGAGCGCCTGAACGATGCCCCGCGCATCGAAGTTTGGTCGGCTGACCACGCACGCATCGCCGATGCCCACGCGCTGGGTGACCAGCCACTGCCGCCGCTGCCGGTGGCCGCGCGAGATGCCCCCGCTGGCGACGCGCTGAAATCCTTCCTCGGCCATTATCCGGGCCGGGTGCTGATCGCCGCCGATTCGCCCGGCCGTCGCGAGGCCCTGCTGGAAGTGTTGCAGGCCGCCGAGCTGAAGCCACCGGTGGTGGCCGACCTGCCCAGCTTCCTCGCCCACGATGCGCGCTTCGCGATCGCGGTGGCGCCGCTGGAAGATGGCTTCGCACTGGACGATCCGCGCATCGCGGTGCTGACCGAGCGCCAGCTGTTCCCCGAACGCGCCGGCAGCACCCGCCGCACGCGCCGTGCCGGCCGCGAGCCGGAAGCGATCATCCGCGACCTCGGCGAACTGACCGAGGGTGCGCCGATCGTGCACGAGGACCATGGCGTCGGCCGCTACCGTGGCCTGATCGCGATGGACGTCGGCGGCATGCCCGGCGAGTTCCTCGAAATCGAATACGCCAAGGGCGACCGGCTGTATGTGCCGGTCGCCCAGCTGCACCTGATCAGCCGCTACTCCGGTGCGTCGGCGGAAACCGCGCCGCTGCATTCGCTCGGTGGCGAGCAGTGGAGCAAGGCCAAGCGCAAGGCCGCCGAGAAAGTACGCGACGTTGCTGCCGAACTGCTGGAGATCCAGGCCCGCCGCCAGGCGCGTGCCGGCCTGGCACTGCAGGTGGACCGCGCGATGTACGAGCCGTTCGCGGCCGGCTTCCCGTTCGAGGAAACCCCGGACCAGCTGGCCGCGATCGACGCCACCCTGCGCGACCTGGCCAGCAGCCAGCCGATGGACCGCGTGGTCTGCGGCGACGTCGGCTTCGGCAAGACCGAGGTGGCGGTGCGTGCGGCATTCGCGGCTGCCAGTGCCGGCAAGCAGGTGGCCGTGCTGGTGCCGACCACGCTGCTGGCCGAACAGCATTACCGCAACTTCCGCGACCGTTTCGCCGATTACCCGCTGAAGGTCGAGGTGCTGTCGCGCTTCAAGACCACCAAGGAAATCAAGGCCGAGCTGGAAAAGGTCGCCGCCGGCACCATCGACGTCATCGTCGGTACCCATCGCCTGCTGCAGCCGGACGTGAAGTTCAAGGACCTGGGCATGGTCATCGTCGACGAGGAGCAGCGTTTCGGCGTACGCCAGAAGGAAGCGCTGAAGGCGCTGCGCGCCAACGTGCACCTGCTGACCCTGACCGCCACGCCGATTCCGCGCACGCTCAACATGGCCATGGCCGGCCTGCGCGACCTGTCGATCATCGCCACGCCGCCGCCGAACCGGCTGGCGGTGCAGACCTTCATCACCCAGTGGGACAATGCACTGCTGCGCGAAGCCTTCCAGCGCGAGCTGGCACGCGGCGGCCAGCTGTACTTCCTGCACAACGACGTGGAAAGCATCGGCCGCATGCAGCGCGAGCTGTCCGAGCTGGTGCCGGAGGCGCGCATCGGCATCGCCCACGGGCAGATGCCCGAGCGCGAGCTGGAAAAGGTGATGCTGGATTTCCAGAAGCAGCGCTTCAACGTGCTGCTGTCGACCACGATCATCGAGTCGGGCATCGACATCCCCAACGCCAACACCATCATCATCAACCGCGCCGACCGCTTCGGCCTGGCCCAGCTGCACCAGCTGCGCGGCCGTGTCGGCCGTTCGCACCATCGCGCTTACGCGTACCTGGTGGCCCCCGACCGCCGCTCGATCACTCCGGACGCCGAAAAGCGCCTGGAAGCGATCGCGTCGATGGACGAGCTGGGCGCCGGCTTCACTCTGGCCACGCACGATCTGGAAATCCGCGGCGCCGGTGAACTGCTGGGCGAAGACCAGAGCGGGCAGATGGCCGAGGTCGGCTTCAGCCTGTACACCGAACTGCTGGAGCGCGCGGTGCGCAGCATCAAGCAGGGCAAGCTGCCCGACCTGGATGCCGGCGAGGAAGTGCGTGGTGCCGAGGTCGAACTGCATGTGCCGGCGCTGATTCCGGAAGACTACCTGCCGGACGTGCACACCCGCCTGACCCTGTACAAGCGCATTTCCAGCGCGCGCGACAGCGATGCGCTGCGCGAACTGCAGGTGGAGATGATCGACCGCTTCGGCCTGCTGCCGGATGCGGCCAAGCACCTGTTCGCCATCGCCGAGCTGAAGCTGAAAGCCAACACGCTGGGCATCCGCAAGCTGGACCTGGGCGAGAACGGTGGCCGCATCGTGTTCGAGTCCAAGCCGAACATCGACCCGATGGCGGTGATCCAGCTGATCCAGAAACAACCAAACCTCTACGCCATGGAAGGGCCTGACAAGCTGCGCATCAAGCACCCGCTGCCGTTGCCTGAAGATCGCTTCAATGCGGCCCGCGCCCTTCTGACCACCCTCGCCCCGGGTTGATCGCCCCCCGAACACCCCGCACCGGTCCCCACCCGGTGCGGGCGGATGACCATGTTCCCTGACGCCGTACCCGCCCCCGACCTGCTGCACGCGCAGGCCTGCCTGATCGATGCCCTCTCGATGTCGCTGCAGATGCGCGACGCCTACACCCGCCACCATTGCGACCGCGTTGGCCTGCTCGCGCAGCGCCTGGCCACGCACTGCGATCTCGACGACGATGCCTGTTCGCAGATCGGCCTGGCCGCGCGCTTCCATGACATCGGCAAGATCGGCATTCCCGACGATGTACTGCTGACACCGCGCCGGCACACCGACGAGGAACGCGCGATCATGCGTGAGCATCCGGTGCGCGGCGAACACATCTTCCTCGCCACCGGCCGCAGCGACGCGGCACCGGTCGCACGCCTGATCCGTGCCCACCATGAAGCGTTCGATGGCAGCGGTTATCCCGACGGCCTGCGTGGCGAGAGCATTCCGCTGGGCTCACGCATCGTCACCGTTGCGGATGCCTACGATGCCATGACCAGCGTTCGCCCCTACCGCGCGGCGATGGAACGCGAGACTGCGTTGCGCATCATCGACGAGCAGTCCGGCGGACTGATCGATCCCTACGTTCTGCAGCGCTTTCATCGCATGTTGGCGCGGGAGCCGGAGCTGGCCTGACTGTTGCGCTGGCCGGCTCGCCGGTAGAGTCGACTGTTAGTCGACTGCTCTTCGTCCAGATCGCGAAAATCCCGCGCTGCGCGCGATAGTCGACTAACAGTCGACTCTACCAGTCCGCTCCTCGCTATCGGCCCGAAAGACAAAAGGCCCGGCTTTCGCCGGGCCTTCTGCATCACGCATCAGCTGCGATCGATTACCAGATCACCACGCGCTTGTCGTCGGCACGCACCATCGCGTCACCGGCCTTGCACTGGAATGCAGCGGCATACGACGGCATGTTCGACGGTGCGCCGTTGGCACGGAAGTTGGCCGGCGCGTGCGGGTCGGTGTTCAGGCGGACGCGCAGCTCACCATCGGTGAAGTTGCGGCGCCACACGGTGGCCCAGTTCATGAAGAAGCGCTGGTCCTGGCTGTGGCCATCGACCTCCACGTTCGCCTTCGGATCTTCCTTCAGCGCCATCTGCAACGCGTCGTAGGCCACGGTCAGGCCGCCCAGGTCGCCGATGTTCTCGCCCAGGGTCAGCTTGCCCTTCACAAACACGCCCGGCACCGACTCGTAGCCATCAAACTGTGCGACCAGCTGGTCGGTACGCTCGGTGAAGGCCTTGCGGTCGGCGTCGGTCCACCAGTTGTCGAAGTTGCCGTTGGCAGCGAACTGGCTGCCCGAGTCATCGTAGCCGTGCATCATCTCGTGGCCGATGACCGCACCGATGCCGCCGTAGTTCAGCGCCGGATCGGCCTTGGCGTCGAAGAACGGCGCCTGCAGGATCGCCGCCGGGAACACGATCTCGTTCTTGGTGGCGTTGTAGTAGGCGTTGACGGTCTGCGGGGTCATGCCCCACTCGGTCTTGTCCACCGGCTTGCCGATCTTGTCCAGCATGTAGCGATAGTTGAACGCACGTGCCGCCTGCATGTTGCCCAGATAGCTGTCACCGTTGGTCTGCAGGCCGGTCCACTCACGCCACTTGTCCGGGTAACCGATCTTCGGGGTGAAGCTGGCCCACTTCTCCAGCGCCTTCTTCTTGGTTTCTTCGCCCATCCACGGCAGCTGCTCCAGGCGCGCCTTCAGCGCCACCGAGAGGTTCTCCACCAGGTGCTGCATGGCCACCTTGGACTCGGCCGGGAACACGGCGTCGACGTACAGCTGGCCCAGGGCTTCACCCATGCCGCCGTTGACCGACTCCAGCACGCGCTTCCAGCGCGGCTGCATTTCCTTCTGGCCACGCAGGGTGGTGCCATAGAAATCGAAGTTGGCCTTCTCGAACTGGCTGCTCAGGTACGGCGAGGCGTCATCGATGGTGTGGAAGCGCAGGTAGGCCTGCCAGGTGCTGGCCGGCACGTCGGCGAGCATCTTGTCCATTTCACCGAAGAAGCCCGGCTGCGCCAGCGAGAACTTCTGCGCGGCCGGCACCTTCAGGGTGTCGAACAGCGCGCTCCAGCTGAAGTTCGGGGTCAGCTTGTCGGCGTCGGCCGCGCTGAGCGGGTTGTAGCGCTTGGCCGGGTCACGCATTTCAATGCGCGACATCGAGGCCTTGGCCAGGCGGGTTTCAAAGGCCATCACAGCCTTGGCCTGCTCGGCGGCCTGCGCCGCGTCCACGCCGGACAGGGTCAGCACCTGTGCGATGTAGGCCACGTAGGCGTCGCGGATCTTGGCTTGGGCGTCATCGAAGTAGTAGCCCTTCTCCGGCAGACCGAGGCCGCCCTGGCCGACGTAGGCGATGACGTTGGCCGAATCCTTGTAGTCGGCATTGGCGAACAGCGAGAACAGCACGCCCTTGCCCTCGGCCTGGCTGTCGCGCAGGTACTGGGTGATGGCGGCGGTGTCGTTCAGCGCGGTGATCTTGTCCAGCTGCGGCTGCAGCGGCGCCAGGCCGGCGGCTTCGATCTTGGCTTCATCGTTGCCGGTCTTCCAGATGTCACCGATCTTGGCTTCCACCGAGCCGGCCTTGGCCTGGCTGGCGGCGGCCTGCTGTACCAGCGTGTGCTGCACTTCCAGCGAACGCTCGCGCAGGATCTCGAAGCTGCCCCAGGTGGTCTGGTCGCCCGGCACCGGGTTGGCCTTCAGCCACTTGCTGTTGACGAAGCCATTGAGGTCGGTACAGGCCGAAATGGCCGGATCCAGATCGGCGCTGTTGAGCGAGATCAGCGGCGTCTTGATCTGCGACAGGTCGAAGGCCGGCTTGGCGTCGGCGCTGGCCGCCGGCGCGGTTTCATTCTTGCCACAGGCCGCCAGCGAGGCAGCGATGGCGATGGTCAGGCCCAGCGGGACCAGGTTGCGGACGTTCATGAGGCTCTCCTGCGGGTAATTTCACAGGGTAGCCGGGGAGGCCTGCGGCGGGGACCGGCCAAAGGTCACATGGGGAACGCCCGTGGTCGCAATCGGGTAGGTGCGGACCGTTGGTCCGCACACACCCAGCAGAGGAATACCCACCAACGGTGGGTATCTACTTATTTCGCCTTGCCCTGGTTGGCTACGGCTTCAGCGGCCTTGCGCGCCGCTTCCGGGTCGCCCAGGTAGCGGAAAGACTGCACGGTCAGGTCGTCGTTCAGTTCGAACAGCAGCGGGATGCCGGTCGGGATGTTCAGCTCGAGGATTTCCTCGCGCGAGACATTGTTGAGGTACTTGTACAGCGCGCGCAGCGAATTGCCGTGGGCGGTGACCAGCACGGTCTTGCCGTCCTTCAGCTGCGGCGCGATGGCGTCGTGCCAGTACGGCAGCACGCGGTCGAGCGTGGTCGCCAGCGATTCGGTGCCCGGCAGCGCGTTGCGATCCAGGCCGGCGTAGCGACGGTCATGGATCGGGTGGCCCGGATCTTCCAGGTCCATCGCCGGCGGCGGGATGTCGTACGAACGACGCCACACCTTGACCTGGTCCTCGCCATGCTTGGCAGCGGTCTCAGCCTTGTCCAGGCCCTGCAGGCCACCATAATGGCGCTCGTTGAGGCGCCAGGACTTGTTCACCGGCAGCCAGTCCTGCTCCAGCTCGGCCAGCGCACCCTGCAGGGTGTGGATGGCGCGCTTCAGCACGGAGGTGTGGGCGACGTCGAACTGCAGGCCTTCCTCGCGCATCAGGCGACCGGCGGCAGCCGCTTCCCGGCGCCCCTGCTCGGTCAGGTCGACATCGACCCAGCCGGTGAAGCGGTTGTCCAGGTTCCACTGGCTCTGGCCATGGCGCAACAGTACGAGTTTACGGGTCACTGCAGGGTCTCCAACGCGAGGAAAGGCAGGCCGCCATTGTAGCCCCGGGCGCCACTCACCGGGCCGTGGCACCGTGCATGCGATGCTGTGACCAATGAATACGGTGATCGACCCCGGGCGCTGGGAAGGCAGCGTCGCCGCGGCCCGCGCGCAGCAGCTCCAGCTGGCCGGCCGCGTGGAGCGCCAGGACCGCCTGCCACGCAACGTGCGCTGGCTGGCCGGGCTGGATGTCGGCTTTGAAGACGGCGGCGCCATCACCCGCGCCGCTGCGGTACTGCTGAATGCGAAGACGCTGCAGCCGATAGCGCAGGAAGTCGCGCGGATTCCCACGGTGATGCCCTACATCCCCGGACTGCTCAGCTTCCGCGAGCTGCCGGCACTGCTGGCCGCGCTGGCGCTGCTGCCGCATACGCCGGACCTGGTGTTCGTCGATGGCCATGGCATCAGCCACCCGCGACGATTGGGCGTGGCCGCGCATCTGGGCGTGGTCACCGACCTGCCGAGCATCGGCGTGGCCAAGTCGAAGCTGGTGGGCAGGTTCGTCGAACCGGGCGCCGAGGCCGGTGCGCATACGCCGCTGCTGGATGGCGATGAGCAACTGGGCTGGGTGCTGCGCAGCAAGCTGCGCTGCAAGCCACTGTTCGTGGCCGGTGGCCATCGGGTCAGTGCGGATACCGCGCTGGCCTGGGTGCAGCGCACCCTGCGCGGTTATCGGCTGCCGGAACCGACCCGGCTGGCGGATCGGCTGGCCTCGCGCCGGGACGAATAGCCACGCCGGGCACCACCCGGCACGGCCCTCAATTTTAATCAACGATGCACGTGACCGCGATGGCCCTGCGCGTCCTCGCCATGGTCGTGGCCTTCATGTCCCTCGTGCTCGCCGCCCTTCACCGGCGCCGGCTCACCACAGGCTTCGCCGCAGTGGTCCGCTTCGATCTGCAGTGTCACGTGCTCGATGCCGAAGTCATCGTGCAGGCGCCCGCCCAGCTCACGGCGCAGCGCATCCGCATCGGTGCCGTCGCGCATCACGATGTGCGCGGTCAGCGCCGGCGTGCTGGAGGCCAGCGCCCACACATGCAGGTCATGCACGTCCAGCACCGCAGCGTGGCCGGACAGGCTGTCACGCACCTTGGCCACGTCCATGCCCTTGGGCACGCCTTCCAGCAGCACGTTGATCGCCTCGCGCATCAGCACATAGGTGCGTGGCAGTACCCACAGGCCGATCAGCACCGCCAGGATCGGATCGATCGGCTTCCAGCCGGTCCACTTGATCAACAGCGCACCCGCAATCACCGCCACCGAGCCGAGCATGTCCGCCCACACTTCCAGGTAGGCGCCCTTCACGTTGAGGCTCTCGCCACTGCCCGCCTGCAGCAGGCGCATCGAGATCAGGTTGATGATCAGGCCCGCAGCCGCGATCACCAGCATGCCGGAGGAGGCGATCTCCTGCGGCTCGCGGAAGCGCCCGACTGCCTCCCACAGGATGTAGGCGGCAACCACGAACAGCATCGCGCCGTTGATCATCGCGCCCAGCGCTTCCAGGCGCGCATAGCCGTAGGTGCGGCGCGCGTCCGGCGGGCGCCGGCTCAGCCGTACCGCGACCAGCGCGATCATCAATGCCAGAGCATCGGTGGCCATGTGCGCCGCATCGGACAACAGCGCCAGGCTGTTGGTCCAGAACGCGCCCATCACCTCGACGACGAGGAAGGTGGAGGTCAGGCCGAGCGCCCACCACAAGGGTTTCTCGTGGCGGATCTCGGATGGCAGGTGATCGTGGTCGTGGCCCATGGCAACAGCTCCTTTGCGATGGAGGCAGGCTACGCCGGCGGCCGTGGGGAAACTATCACGGTGTTTATAACATTGCAGGATCCGCGACGTGGGTCGCTGCAGCTTGCGCCGGCGCGGGGCCACATTATGATGGCCGCATCCCCTCTGGAGGGGGAACGGGCAGCCGGATCGCCTCGCGGTGCTGCCCGCAATGGACACCCAAGCACAAGGAATACGGAACATGTGGACTACCAAGACCCCTTGGGTCGCCGTTGCCGTGGCCTGCGCGCTGGGCATGGCCGCAGACGTCTCGGCCAAGACCTGCCAGCAGAATTTCCGCTCGGTAGGCGACCCCCGCAATGGCCAGTTCTTCACCTCCGAGGTCACCCTTCCCGGCCTGAAGCCCCGCAGTGCGCTGGGCCAGCTGCGCAAGGCCGCACTCGACGAAGGCAACAACTTCGTCAGCGGCGATGTCATCACCGAAACCGAAGGCCAGATGTACGTGCTGCAGACCGACACGAAGATGCCGCTGGTCAGCATCATCACCGCCTCCAATGGCGGCAACGTGGTGGTCGGCACCAAGCTGTCACGCGGGCAGACCGCCAAGGAAGAGGACGCACGCAGCGCGCTGTGTGGCTGGCTGGACAAGCTCAAGACCGGCCCCGAAGGCGAGGCGATCGCCGAAGCCGTGCGTGTTTCCAGCGGTTTCGACAAGCCGATCCATGCCACCGCGGTTGGCATGTCCACCGAAATGGGCAAGGACTCCAAGCGGCTGCAGCGGGAAGTCAACACCGCACCGCTCAGGGCGCTGTTCTCCGGCAGCAACACCCCACCGGATACCGACGCGATGTACCAGCCGTTGCTCGTCAAGTATTTTGGCCGCCGTTTCATCATCGATGGCCAGGTGTACACCGCCCAGCCCAACCGCTTTGCCAAGACCTTCGAAGTGGGCTACCTGGTCACCAAGATGAAGGGCATCGGCGGCATCGGTGGGCGCCAGTCGAACGATGACAACAATGCCAACTTCACCGTGCACTGTGCGCTGGCCCCGGATCAGATGGCGCTGGGCGCCACCCTGCGCGAGAACGACTGGGTGAAACTGGAAGGCGTGGTCGACAAGATGGATACCGGCGGCGTCCACCTGCGCGATTGCCGTCAGGTGAAGTAGTCCCGCAGGCTGCGCCGGGACCGCCCCGGCGCAGCGCTCATCGGATCAGAAGCCGAAGCGCAGGCTGGCCCAGTACGCGCGGCCCGGCTCGTTGTAGGTCGCCGCGCCGGCATCGCTGCTGTTGGCCTCGCGGAACAGGCGCTTGTCGGCCAGGTTGTTGACACCGAAGCCGAAGCTGACCGTCTCGGTCACCTTGTAGCGCGCGCTCACGCCCCAGATGTTGTACGCACCGCGATCCTGCAGCGCGATCGACGGGTCGCAGGTGCCGGTGCAGCGCGGATCATTGTTGATGTTGGTAGTGGCCGGCTTCTGCTTGCCATAGAACGTGCCGGTTAGCAGCAGCGACAGCTTGTCGGTGGCCTGCCAGTCCAGCATCGTGTTGATCGTGTACTTCGGAATCACCGACAGCGGCTGGCCGGTGCTCTTGTTCTCGTTCTCCACCATGTAGGTGAAGTTGTTGCTCCACTTCAGGCGGTTGCCCTGCTCGCCCAGCAGCGGAATCACCAGGTTGCCTTCAAGCCCCTGCACGATCGCCTTGGGTGCGTTCTCCCAGCGGAAGATGCGGCCCTTGGTATCGGCAGTCAGGCCGATCTGGTCGTAGCCGGCCTGGATCTTGTCCTTGTAGTCGTTGTGGAAGTACGTCAGGGATGCCTGCCAGCCGCTCTGCGGTGCCCACTCGATGCCCAGTTCCTTGTTCAGGCTTGTTTCCGCCTTCAGGTCCGCATTGCCACGCATGTAGCAGCCGGCACCCAGGCTCGGCAACGCATTCGGGCAACCATTGCCGCGGGTGTAGTACAGGTAGTCCGGATTCGACTGGTACAGGTTCGGTGCCTTAAAGGCGCGGGCGATACCGCCCTTCACCACCCAGTCGCTGTTGATGCGGAACTGCGCATTGAGGCTGGGGCTGGTGTTGTTGCCGAACTGGCTGTGATGGTCGAAGCGCAGGCCCGGGGTAACGATCCAGCGCTCGCCCAGGTAGATGTTGTCTTCCACGAACACGGCGGTGGTCTGCGCGTCGGACTTGCCGCGTGCGCGATCGGCCGACAGCCCCGGGATGCCGCCGCCGCTGCTGCTGGACTGGCTCATCGAGTAAGGATCGGTCAGGCGGCTGTCGAGGTATTCAAAGCCCAACGTCCAGATGTTCTCGGCACCACCCAGCGTGGTCGGGAAGCTCACTTCGCCGTTCAACTGGTAGTTGCGCAGGCGCGAGGTCGACCAGTCGGTGCCGTTGAAGCTGCCTTCCGGGCCACCGGCCAGGCCTTCGTTGATGCGCGAGTTGTTCACCGCCTCCACTGCAGCCGTTACCCGCGAGGTCACGTCACCCCAGCGGCCGCGATGGGTGATCGCGCCGGTGTTGCGGTACATGCGGTTGGTCTCGGCCTGCTGCTCGGCCAACGCCCCCAGATCGATCGGTGTCGAGGTACCGGTGGTGCTCACCGCGCGGTCGCCGGCATAGATGTTGCCCTGGCGACTGGTGCCTGCTTCGAATTCGACCACCTGGTTGGCGGTCACGTCCCAGCGCAGCAGCGCGTTGACATCGCGGTTCTTGACGCCCTCGCGGCCAGCCGGCGGCACTGCGTTGGGGTTGGTGGCGTACTGGCGGTTGAGGTCCAGTGAGTCGGCGTCGGTCTTGTTGAGATTGCCGTACAGGCGGAACGACAGGGTGTCGGTCATCGGCCCACTCAGCTGCAGGCCGACGCGCTCGCTGCCGCCTTCGGCGCTGTGCTCGGGCACCAGGCCATACAGGTCGACCGCACCGGTCAGGTCGCCGGTCGGGCGCTTGGTGATGATGTTGACCACGCCGCCGGACGCACCCGAGCCATAGCGTGCCGCCGCCGGGCCGCGCAGCACTTCGATGCGCTCGATCATTTCCGCCGGCACCCAGTTGGTATCGCCGCGCGTGTTGCGCTCACCGCTGCGGCCCATGCGCACGGCGTCACGCGCACCGATGCGCTTGCCATCGACCAGGATCAGCGTGTTCTCCGGGCCCATGCCACGCAGATCGATCTGGCGGTTGTTGCCATACTGGCCCGAGGCACTGTTGCCGGTCAGGTTGACGCCGGGCATGGTGCGCAGCAGCTCGGCGATGTCGTTGGCCGGCGGACGCCTGGCGATGTCCTCGGCGGTGATGGTCGAGGTACCCAGTGCCTGGCGCGCGATCTGCGAGGCGGTGACGTGCACCGTGTCGATATCGGTGGCGTCGGTTTCGGCGTGGGCGGTCAGGGCGCTACCGGCCAGCAGGGCGGCAACGGCAAGCGCCAGCGGGCGCGGCGAAAGGACAACGGCTGGAGACATGATCAGGACCTTCTGGCAGGGCTACGGGGCCTCTGGCAAAGGGCTTGAGGCAACGACGAGGGGGAGGCGGAGCAGTCCTGCAGCAGGCACCTGCAGCCCGTTCCGTGCGCGCATTCTCCCATCAATGCGAGTGATTCTCAAATGCGTTCACTCATTGCCGCAGCGGTGCCAATGTGGTTTGCGCACCGTGCGACCCTGCACCGCGCGTAAACTGGCCGGCTAACCCGCCATCAACCGTACGCCGCCGCGGCCGATACCCGTGGTTTGCCGTACGCAGTCAGAGATCGACGTGGAACCACCCCAATTGGACGATGCCAGCCAGCCGCTGGCCGAGGCCTGGCAGCATTGCCTGCTCCAGGCCGGCCCTGCCGCCACCGCGCTGCTCAAGGCCGCTGCCACCGATGCCCCACCCGCGCTGGCCCAGCGCTTTTACGAAGTGCTGCTGCAGGACGGGCGTGCCCGCCGCTTCCTGTCCCACGATCAGGTCAAACAGCGCCTGCAGCCGGCCATGCAACGCTGGTTGGTGCAACTGCTGACCACTGACGCCTCCGGCATCGCCACCACCGTCGCCTCGCAGCGGGTGATCGGCGACGTGCATGCGCGGGTCGGCATCCCGGTCGACCTGGTCACCCGCGGTGCGCGTGTTCTCAAGCACGAACTGTTCGTGCGCCTGCGCGACGATGCACCCGACAGCGCGACCGCATTCGCCGCCATCGCCTGCCTCAGCGCGATCATGGACATCGCCATGGAAGGCATGACCCTGGCCTACACCCATGCGCGCGAGCGCTCCACCCGTGCCGACGCCGCCTACCGGCTGTTCTCGCTGGTACAGAACGTCGGTACCGAACGCGAGCGCCAGCGCGCACTGCTGTTGGACTGGGAAAACGCCCTGCTCTACGCGTTGGCCGGTCACGTGCAGGCCAGCGACAACGCCAGCCTGGCTACCTCGGAGTTCGGCCTGTGGTTCACCCACAAGGGCATCCCCAGCTTCGGCGAAAGCAGCGAAACGCAGCAGGTGGGCCAGTTGATGGCCCGCATTGACGGCCACCTGCAGCGCGCGAGCGGCGATGCTCCGGCGCAGCGACTGGCGGTACTGCCGGCCATCCGCGAGGACCTGGCAGCCATCCGCACCCTGATGACACTGCTGTTCGAGCGCATCGGCGAGCTGGATGCCGGCAGCGACGCGCTGACCAACCTGCTCAACCGTCGCTTCCTGCCCACCGTGCTGCGCCGGGAAATCGAGTTGGCCACGCGCAACCGCACACCGTTCTCGCTGCTGCTGCTCGACCTGGATCATTTCAAGGCGATCAACGACGGACACGGCCACGATGCCGGCGACCGCGCGTTGCAGCACGTCGCCGGCCTGCTCGGCCAGCTCACGCGCGGCAGCGACTACCTGTTCCGCTATGGCGGCGAAGAGTTCGTGGTGGTACTGGTGGCTGCCAGCGAATCGCAGGCGACCGTGATCGCCGAGAGCCTGCGGCGGCAGATCGCACAGTCGCCGGTGGCACTGGCCAATGGCCAGGTGCTGTCACTCACCGCCAGCATCGGCGTGGCCGGCCACGATGGCCATCCGGACTACGAGCGGCTGATGGCCCGTGCCGACGCGGCGATGTACGAGGCCAAGCGCAGCGGCCGCAACCGCGTGGTGGTGGCCAGTGCGGACCTGCAGGAAGCCCCGGGACGGCGCGCACTGCAGCGCTGATGGCGCGCCGACTCTACCGGCAGCCGGCACTACCGATACGGCCGCCGGCCGCTGCTTTCACCGCCACCACCCGCCACGCTGCCCACCACAGCAGCGCCAGCAACGCGATGCCCGCCCCCAACAGGCATACCGCCGGCCAGCCATGCCGTGCCTGCATCCAGGGCCCGGCCGCTGCACCTGCACCACTGCCCACCGCATAGAACAGCATGTACAAAGCCACCAGGCGCCCATGCTGTTCTGCCGGTGCACGCAGCAGCAATGCCTGGTTTGATACGTGCAGTGCCTGCCCACCGAGGTCGAGCACGATTACGCCCAGCAGCAGCAACGACAGCGACTGCGGCAGGCCCAGCAGCGGCCACCACGCGGCAAGCATCAGCAGCAACGCGCCAAGGCTGACCCGACCAGTGAAACCACGGTCCATCCAGTACCCGACCCGGGCCGCCATCAACGCACCGACCACGCCAGCCATGCCGAGCGCGCCGATGGCCGCCGTCGACCAGTGCAGCGGCGGTGCCGACAGCGGCAGGGGTGCCGCCGCCCAGAACACATTGAGGCCTGCAAACAGCAGCAATGCCAGCGGCCCGCGCTCGCTCAGCGTTCGATCGCGGCGCAGCATGCCCAGCATCGATCCCAGCAGCTCGCGCCAGCGTGGGGGAACCGACGGCACCGGTACTGCGGGCAGGCGCCGCCACAGCAGCGCCGCCAACGCCGCCATCACCACCGCTGACAACAGGTAGACCATCTGCCAGCCAAAGGCCGCCGCCACCGTACCGGACACCACGCGCGCCAGCAGCAGGCCGATGAACACGCCGCCCTGCACCACACCGACCACGCGACCGCGCTGCTCGGGCGGTGCCAGCATGGCGGTGTAGGCGATCAGGCCCTGGGTCAGCGCCGTGCCCAGCAAGCCGGCCAGCAGCATGCCCGACAACAGCCAGCCCGCCGTGCGTGACGCTGCCAGCCACAGCAGCGCCAGCACCAGTGCGATCAACTGCAGCCGCAGCAGGCGTCGCCGGTCACCACGGTCCGCCAGCGGCAGCAGGCCAAGCAGCGCCAGCACGCTACCGGCCTGGGTAGCAGACAGCACCGCGCCGGCCACGGCCCGGTCCAGCGCAAAGGCCTGTGCCAAGCGTTCCAGCAATGGCTGTGCGTAATAGACGTTGGCAACGCTGGCACCTGCGGCAACCGCGAGCAGGACCAGCAGCGGACGTGGAAGAGATGCGGCACTCATTGTGTGGTTGCAATTTGAAACCAGATGCAGGCTATCGCTATTGGTTTTAAACTGCAACTACATTCGGAGATACCAGCATGCACGCCGACAGCCCCTGTCCTGTAGCCCGCAGTGCCGACCTGCTCGGTGACCGCTGGGCATTGCTGGTGATCCGCGACGCGTTCGACGGCATCACCCGCTTCGGTGATTTCCAGCGCAGCCTGGGCGCGGCGCGCAACATCCTCAGCGACCGCCTGCGCCGGCTGGTCGAGGCCGGCATCCTGCAGCTGCAGCCGGCCTCCGATGGATCGGCCTACCAGGAGTACGTGCTCACCGCCGCTGGCCAGGAACTGTTCCCGCTGCTGGTCGCACTGCGCCAGTGGGGAGAGCGCCATCGCTTCGGTGCAGGCGAAGCCCATTCACAGCTGATCGAATTGGCGACGCGGCGGCCACTGCCCTACATGCAGCCGCGCGGGCGCGACGGCCAGCCACTCCAGCCCACCGCCACCCGCGTGCGCAAGCTCAGGGACGACGGGCGCGGCACCTGACCCGCCCATTCGCGCACACCGATGAACGCCCACGCCGGTTAGCATCGGGTCTTTCCGCCGCTGGATGCCGCCGATGTCGCGCGATCGCCCTTCCCTGCTGACCGCCCTGCTGTTGCCGCTGCTGGCCTGCGCCACAGCAACCATGCAGGCCCGCGAGGTTGCCGCGCCCGCCGACCACGTGCAGGCCGATGGCCCCTATGTGTTCCGCCAGGGCGACCAGCTGCAGGCCAAATGGATCTGCGACGACAGGGTCGAGTCGCGCACGCTTGCCACGCAGGCCTCAGGCACCGATATCGCCCCGCGCTGCGGCTACGCGCACACGGTGCATGTGGCTGCCCCGAATGCGCCTTCGGTCTCCGTGCTGCCGGCCGTGCCGCGCATCGTTGCGCTGTCCGACATCCATGGCCAGTACGGGCTGCTGGTGCGCCTGCTGCGCGCCCACCAGGTCATCGACGCGCAGGACCGCTGGGCATTGGGCAAGGACACCCTGGTCATCGCCGGCGATGTGTTCGACCGCGGTCCGCAGGTGACCGAGGCCTTCTGGCTGCTGTACGGCCTGCAGCAGCAGGCGGCCGCCGCCGGTGGCGCAGTGCACTTCGTGCTCGGCAACCACGAAACCATGGTGCTGTACGACGACCTGCGCTACGTCAACCCGAAGTACCTGCGCAGCGCCCAGCTGCTGGGCCGCAGCTACCCGCAGCTGTACGGTGCCGATTCGGTGATCGGGCAGTGGCTGCGCACCCGCCCGGTGCTGCTGAAGATCGGCGACACCCTGTTCCTGCACGGCGGCATCTCGCCCGAGGCAGTACAGCTGGCGCTGGAGCCGGCGCGTACCAACGCGGCCTACCAGGCCTCGCTGGGTCTGCCCAAGGCCGAAGTGAAGGCCGACCCGGCCACCGCACCGCTGTATGACGGAAAGACCAGTCCGATCTGGTACCGCGGCTACTTCGATGGGCGACTGGACACTGCAGGCGTGCAGGCCGTGCTCGACCGCCTGCAGCTCCAGCGCATCGTGGTCGGCCATACCTCGATGCCGCACGTCAGCAGCTTCCATGGCGACCGCGTGATCGCCATCGACAGCAGCATCAAGAATGGCGAAAACGGCGAACTGCTGTTCATCGAAGATGGCAGGCTCAGCCGCGGCCTGCTGGACGGCTCGCGGGTGCCACTGGCACAGGGTGAGCCCGGCCTGCAGGACTGAATGACCTGCAGGACTGAATGAAGGGACAGCGCGGCCGCGCCCGGCGGCGGCGGCGCGCTCCACCTTCACCCGGTTTGCGGCTACCCTCGGCAGCCGAGAGAGGCCCACCCCGTCCATCCGGTGGGCCTGACCGTTACAGGAGCCTCGCGCATGCGCGTTCTGATTGCTGAAGACGATCCGGATATCGCCTCCGGCCTGTGCGCCTCGCTGCGCCGGCAGGGCCATGTGGTCGACCACGTCGACAACGGCGCGCACGCCGATGCTGCCCTGGGCTCGACCCAGTACGCATTGCTGGTGCTGGACCTGGGCCTGCCGCAACTGGATGGCCGCGATGTGCTGCAGCGCCTGCGCCAGCGCGGTGATGGCCTGGCAGTGCTGGTGGTGACCGCCCGTGACGGCCTGGCCGAGCGCGTGCGCGTGCTCGACCTCGGCGCCGACGACTACCTGGTCAAGCCATTCGCACTGGACGAATTTGAAGCACGGGTACGCGCACAGCTGCGGCGGGTCACCAGCAATGGCAACCCGGATCTGCGCATCGGTCGCCTGCGCCTGGACCTGGCCGGGCACCGCGTGTGGATCGACGACCAGTCACTGGAACTGACCGCACGCGAATTCGGCCTGCTGTCGGCGCTGGCGGTTCGCGCCGAGCGCATCGTGTCGCGCGCGCAACTGGTGGAAGCGCTGTGCGACTGGGGCCAGGACCTCACCGACAACGGCCTGGACATCGCCCTGCACCGCCTCCGCCGCAAGCTGCAACCCGGCGGCATGGGCATCCGCACCGTGCGCGGGCTGGGCTACATGCTGGAAGACGCGCAGGACGACAGCACCCCGTGATCAGTGGCCCCCCCAGCCTGCGCCGGCGCCTGCTCGCCTTCCTGGCGTTGCCGATGCTGGGCCTGCTTACCTTCAACACGATCCTGGCCTATTACGTTGCGCTGGACTATTCCAACCGCATCCACGACCGCAACCTGATCGACGACACGCATTCGTTCGCGCAGATGCTGAGCACCATGCCGGTGACCAGCGACCTGTCTCCGCAGGCGCGCTTCCTGATCGAGTACGACCCCGACGGCCATCGCTACTTCAACGTCGACAGCAGCCGCATGGGTACGCTCAGCGGCAATGCAGACTTCAGCCCGTACGCCCCTTCTCAGGACTGCACCGGTGTGCATCCGGCGCTGTACGACGGCAACCTCAATGGCCAGCAGGTACGCATGGCCACCGTCTGCACGCAGGCGATGAACGATCCGCAGGACCAGCTGGCGGTGACCGTGGCCGAGAGCATGGCCGACCGCCGGCAGCGTGCGCGCGAGATCCTGATGATCATCATCCCGCTGATGACCATGCTGGCGCTGGGTACCGCAGCGCTGGTCTGGTTCGGCGTGACCTATGGCCTGCGCATCCTGACCCCGCTGAGAACCCGCCTGGCGCAGCGCCGCGGCGAACTGGCGCCGATCTCCGATGCCGACGTGCCAGAGGAGATCCAGCCACTGATCAGTACCATCGATGATCTGTTTGCCCGCCAGGCGGAAATGATCACCCTGCAGAACCGCTTCATTGCCGATGCCGCGCACCAGCTGCGTTCGCCGCTGGCGGGCATGGCCCTGCACGTGGACCAGGCGCTGGCACATGGCGACCCCGATACAGTGCGCGAGGCGCTGCAGCACATCCGCCGGCTCAACCAGCGCACCGCCCGGGTCAGCACCCAGCTGCTGGCACTGAGCCGGGCGCAGACCGTGCCCGATACCGTGGAGGCGCTGGATCTGTGCGAGCTGGTGCCGCAGTGGGTCGGCATGCGCGTTCCGGAAGCGATCCGTGATGGCATCGACCTCGGCTACCGTGGCAGCCCCCATCCGCTGCGTGTACTCGGCAATGGCGCCATGCTGCAGGAAGCGCTGGACAACCTGATCGACAATGCCCTGCGTTATGCCGGCCGCAATGCGACCGTCACGGTGGGCGTGCACGCGCTGGACGACAATGATGTCGAACTGTATGTGGAAGACAATGGTCCCGGCGTGCCCGACGACGTGATGCCACGGCTGGGCGAGCGCTTCTTCCGGGCGCCGGGCACCGCTGCCAGCGGCACCGGCCTCGGCCTGGCCATCGCGCATGAGGCGGTGGAGCACTTCGGCGGCCGCCTGAGCTTCCTGAACCGCCCCGGTGGCGGATTGAAGGTCGCCATCACGCTGCCGCTGCTGAAGGCGCCCTGACCCGGCCCGGGGCGTTGAAAGGCTGGCGAAAATCGCGCTTGCGATCCTGCCATCCCCACTGCCGTCCCGGAGCCGCCAGGTGACCGAATCGCACGACTTCTTCCTCCCCGGTGGCCCACAGGGCGTGCTGCTGGTCCATGGTCTGACCGGCACCCCGGCGGAAATGCGTATGCTGGGCAAAGGGCTGAACAACGCCGGTTTCACCGTGCACGGCGTGCAGCTGCCCGGCCATTGCGGCAGCGTCGATGACCTGCTGGCGACCACCTGGGAACAATGGTACCAGGGCGTGGAGGATGCGGCGGCAACCCTGCGCGGCAAGGTCGACCAGCTGTTCGTCGGTGGCCTGTCGATGGGCGCGGTGCTGTCGCTGGCACTGGCTGCACGTCGCCCGGAGTGGGTGTCCGGGGTCGGCGTATATGGCGCCACCTTCCGCTACGACGGCTGGAACATTCCCGCCGTGGCCCGCCTCTCGTTCCTGCTGCCGTGGTTCAAGCGCTTCAACATCGGCCGCGACCGCATGTTCATGGAAGAGCCGCCGTACGGCCTGCGTGACGAGCGACTGCGTGCGCAGGTCAGTGCCGCCATGCTGTCCGGCGACAGCGCGGCTGCCGGCCTGCCGGGCAACCCCTGGCACGCGCTGGCCGAGATGCGCGCCCTGAGCAACTGGACCCGCCGCCACCTGCACCAGGTCACCGCACCGTGTCTGGTGATGCACGCACGCGAGGACGACGTGGCCAGCATGGGCAACGCCGAGCTGGTGATGTCGCGGGTCAGCGGCCCGAAGGAACTGGTGGTGCTGGAAGACAGCTACCACATGATCACCATCGACCGCGAACGCCGCGACGTGATCCGCCGCAGCGCGCGCTTCTTCACCGAAATCGGTGAACGCAGCGGCGTCCTCAAGGCGGTGGCCTGAGATGGGGGCACTCGCCACGCTGCTGTGGCTGGCCAATGTGGTACTCGATACCGGTGGCCAGCTCGCCTTCAAGGCCGCCGCCAGCGATCCGCAGGAAGGCGAAGGACTGCAACGCTGGAAACACATGCTCAGCCGTCCCTGGCTGTGGATCGGCATCGCCTGCTATGTGCTTGAATTCGTCGCCTGGATCGCGTTCCTGTCGCTGGTGCCGCTGTCCAAGGGCGTGCTGCTGGGCTCGATCAACATCGTCGCGCTGATGATTGCCGGCCGCTTCCTGTTCCGCGAAAAGCTCACGCCGCTGCGAGTGACCGGCATGCTGCTGGTCACTGCGGGCGTGGCGGTGGTGGGAGCCGGCTCATGAGGCGCCTGTATGTCATCGGCTTCCCGCTGCTGATGGCCTTCGACACGCTGGCCCAGCTGTGCTTCAAGTACGCCGGTGATGCCGCGCTGCCGGTCGAGGCCAACACCGCGTGGCTGCTGCGCGTGTTGTCGCAGCCGTGGGTGTACGGCGCCATCCTCGGCTACGTGGGTGCGTTCTTCACCTGGATGAGCCTGCTGCGGCACGCGCCGATCGGCCCCGCATTCGCCGCCTCGCACCTGGAAGTGATCAGCGTGCTGCTGCTGTCGGCGTGGCTGTTGAACGAGCCGCTGACGCTGCACCATCTGCTCGGTGCGGTCCTGATCGTGGCCGGCATCGTGTGCCTTGGCCGCGCTGAAGCGGACGACCCGCACAGCCCCGCCGAAAGCACCTCGTGAGCGGGCTGCGATGAGCCTGTTCGCGCGCGAACTGCCACCGACGGCGGGCCTGCCGATGCAGGCCAGCGATTTCCTTCCCGGCGGCGGCGACCTGCGCGACATCCTGGCCAGCCAGCTCGGCACACCGCCGCTGCAGCTGACCTGTTCCGGTACGCACGCTCTGCTGATCGCGCTGCGTACGCTGCGCAAGCGTGCACCAAAGCGCGACACCGTGATCATGCCGGCCTACACCTGTCCGCTGGTGCCGATCGCGGTGCACAGCCTGGGCCTGCGCGTGCAGCTGTGCGATACCCGGCACGACCATTTCGACTTCGACCCCGGCCAGCTCAGGCGTCTGGCCGATGCACGCACGCTGGCGATCCTGCCCACCCATCTTGGCGGTCGCATCGCCGACGTCGAGCTGGCCTGCGAGGTCGCGCGCGGCGCCGGTGCCTGGGTGATCGAAGATGCCGCACAGGCACTCGGTGCACGCGTTGGCAATAACAGTGTCGGCTTGCGCGGCGATATCGGATTCTTCAGCCTGGCCGCCGGCAAGGGGCTGAGCCTGCACGAAGGCGGCCTGCTGGTCAGCCGCGATGACGAACTGCGTGCCGCGCTGGCCGAACATGCGGCCGAGCAGGTCCGTTTCAGCCTGCGCTGGGAGCTGCTGCGCAGCGTGCAGCTGCTCGGGCTCGCAGCCTGCTATCGGCCCTCGCTGCTGTCGCTGGTGTACGGCAATCCACTGCGCAGTGCACTGCAACGCGGCGATCTGGAAGAAGCGGTCGGCGATGTTTTCCCGCTGGACATCCCGCAGCACCGGGTCAGCCACTGGCGGCAGAACATCGGCGCCCATGCTGCACGGCGCCTGCCCGCCTTCCTGCAGGCCGGACGCCTGCGTGCATTGCAGCTGCGCGTGCAGCTGGCACAGCTGCCAGCGGTGGAGGTGGTCGATGGCCTGGCCGGTACCGGCGGCACCTGGCCGATGCTGATGCTGCTGCTGCCCAGCCAACGGGCCCGCGACGCCGTGCTGAAAGACCTGTGGCCACGCGGTCTCGGTGCCAGCCGCATGTTCATCCATGCCCTGCCCGACTACGCCTACCTGCGTGGCATCGTGCCGCAGGACGACATGCCCAACGCGCGCGACTTCGCCGCACGCATGCTGACCCTCGGCAACAGCGCCTGGCAGACCCGTGAAGAGACCGCAGAGATTCTGCAGGCATTGGCTGATGCACAACGCTGAAAGCGGGTATTCCCGGGCGATCCGCCCATTCACAAAGATCATTCCTGAACGCTTTCCCCGCCCGGAAATGAAGGCTTTCAACAGGAAAGGAACGAGAAAGGCTGCCTGCCTACATTGAGCCTGCCCCGGCACCGTGCCGGACGCCTTTCTCATCGACGGACCTGCCCATGCACTGGAGCATCCTGTGTGACTTCGACGGCACCATCAGCCTCGAAGATGTCATCGACTCGCTGCTGGAGAAGTACGGCCAGCCGGGCTGGCAGGAACTGGAAGACCAGTGGAAGTCGGGAAGGATCGGCTCGCGTGAATGCATGCAGGGCCAGGTGCGGCTGCTGAAGCTGGACCCGGCCACGCTTGACGCACACCTGGACCAGGTAAAGATCGATCCGGGCTTCGCCGCCTTTGTCAGCCGCGCCGAACAACTGGGCGTGCCGCTGCGCATCGTCAGTGACGGCCTGGACTATGCGATCCACCGTATCCTCGCCAACCATGGCCTGCCGCCGCTGCCGGTGGTGGCCAACCACCTGCGCTGGTGCGAAGACCACTGGGAACTGGAGTCGCCCTACCAAGCCGAAGGTTGCCGCAGCGGCACCTGCAAGTGCACCTGCGCTGCGCAGGCACGTGCCAACGAAGCACCGCGCGTGCTGATGATCGGCGACGGCAGTTCGGATTTCTGCGTGTCCGAAGATGCCGACTTCGTGTTTGCCAAGCGTCGCCTGATCACGCATTGCACCCATGCCGGCATCGAACATGCCGCGATCGATACCTTCCACGATGCCATCGCGCTGTTGCCGCGCCTGCTCGATGGCAGCCTGCTGCAGCCACGTCGCGTCGACGCCAGCCCGCAGCCCACTGCACTGCCCCTGCTGCTGGCCACCGCCTGAGCACTCCCTTTCAGTCCCGCTCCCCCGTTGCCCCCTTTCGAACGTCCTTCACGGAACCGAACTGCATGAACATTTTTGACAAGAACGCCGACGCCGCTGCCTCCGACGCGCAGCTGCTGGCCGACGAAGCCCGCTACAGCTCCTTCGGCGATACCGTCCACTACGTCGACCCGCCGAAGATCTTCCAGCGCGGCGAAGGCAGCTACATGTTCGACGGTGCGGGCGTGCCCTACCTCGACCTGCAGATGTGGTACTCGGCCTGCAACTTCGGCTACAGCAACAAGCGCCTGAACGACGCGCTGAAGGACCAGATCGACACCCTGCCGCAGGTCGCCAGCCAGTACCTGCACCCGACCCGCGTGCAGCTGGCCAAGACCATTGCCGTGGACATGCACGAGAAGTTCGGCCTCGACGGCCGCGTGCACTTCAACGTCGGCGGCGCGCAGGCCATCGAGGACTCGCTGAAGATCGTGCGCAACGCGCGCGGCGGCAAGAGCCTGATGTTCGCCTTCGAAGGCGGCTACCACGGCCGCACCCTGGGTGCGTCGTCGATCACCTCCAGCTACCGCTACCGCCGCCGCTACGGCCACTTCGGCGAGCGCGCGATGTTCATTCCGTTCCCGTACCCCTTCCGTCGCCCGAAGGGCATGACCCCGGACGAGTACTCCGACCACTGCGTGTGGCAGTTCGAGCGCCTGTTCGAAAGCGAGTACAACGGCGTGTGGGATCCCAAGGTCGGCCAGGCCGAGTACGCCGCGTTCTACGTCGAGCCGATCCAGGGCACCGGCGGCTACGTCATCCCGCCGCGCAACTTCTTCACCGGCCTCAAGCGCGTGCTGGACAAGTACGGCATCCTGATGGTGGTCGATGAAATCCAGATGGGCTTCTGGCGCACCGGCAAGCTGTGGTCGATCGAGCACTTCGGCGTGACCCCGGACGTGCTGGTGTTCGGCAAGGCGCTGACCAACGGCCTGAACCCGCTGTCGGGCCTGTGGGCGCGCGAAGAGCTGATCAACCCGACCGTGTTCCCGCCGGGCTCCACCCACTCCACCTTCAACTCCAACCCGCTGGGCACCCGCCTGGGCCTGGAAGTGCTGAAGCTGGGCAAGGAAATGGATTACGAGCGCACCGTGCCGGAAAAGGGCGCGTACTTCCTCGACGGCCTGCGTGGCCTGCAGAAGCGCCACCCGGAAATCGGCGACGTCGACGGCCTGGGCCTGGCCCTGCGTGCGGAAATCTGCCAGACCGACGGCTACACCCCGAACAAGGAGCTGCTGGACCGCATGGTCGACATCGGCCTAGCCGGTGACCTGCTGCACGACGGCAAGCGCATGGGCCTCGTGCTCGACGTGGGTGGCTGGTACAAGAACGTGATCACCTTCGCGCCGTCGCTGGACATCAGCTACGAAGAGATCGACCTGGCGATCACCCTGCTCGACCAGGCGCTGACCAAGGCCAAGGGCTGAGGTCGATGCGCTGCCGGTTCCCGTGCCGATGGAGATGACGTCACGCGCGTCCAGCACTGCGCTGGAACCGGCCGCGCTGCTGGAGGGCTTCCTGGCCCACCCGCCGCTCGGATTCGAGGCAGGCCGCCTGCCCAGCGGCCTGCCGACCTTCCGTGCGCCGCTGGACCTGACCACCACGATGGATGACGACCTGCGCGGCAAGCTGCTTGGCCTGCCGCTGTCGCGCCTGTGGCGGCCCTGGATCACCTGGAAAACCCGCTTCGTCGGTGCCACCAGCACCGAGTACACCCCGCTGCCCGCGCACGTCGCACCAGAGGCATTGGCCGAGGACGTGACGCGTCACGCGATCGGCGATACGCGCCTACTGGTGGTCAAGGACCTGGCCATCGATTCGCCGCTGCTGGACGACGCCGCCAACGCACACAGCGGTGCCTTCCTGCAGGCATTGCTGGCACGCGGCTTCGTCGAACTGGAAGGCATGCCGCTGGCCTGGGTGGCCATCGATTTCGATTCGCTCGACGGCTATCTCGGCCGCCTGTCGTCCTCGCGCCGCAAGAACATCCGGCGCAAGCTGCGCTCGCGGGATGACCTGCAGATCGACTGCATCGCCACCGGTGATCCGGCCCTGGCCGACCCGCAGCTGCAGGCCGAACTGTATGCGCTGTACCTGGGCGTGTACGCGCAGAGCGCGGTGCATTTCGACCAGCTCGACCTGCCCTATTTCCAGCACCTGCTGGCCGACAGCCAGGGCCAGGGACGGATGTTCCTGTACCACCACCAGGGCCAGCTGATCGGCTGGAACCTGTGCTACGTGCATGCCGGCAAGCTGGTGGACAAGTACATCGGCCTGGCCTATCCGCAGTCGCGCGAGCACAACCTGTACGCGGTCAGCTGGATGCACAACCTCGAGTACGCGCTGCAGCACGGCCTGAGCCACTACGTGGCCGGCTGGACCGATTCGCGGATCAAGGCCGAACTGGGCGCCAGGTTCACCTCCACCCGGCACGCGATCCATGCACGCTCCCCACTGCTGCGCGCCGCCCTGCGCAGGCTGGCCCCGTACCTGCAGGGCGAAGCTGATGGAGGCGGTTGAACGATGCCGTTGCGCTCCCCGTTGATCCTGGACCTGGACGGTGGCGTGCTGCCGCTGCCCCAGGCGCAGACCCTGGCCCTGCCGCAATGGCACGATCCACTGCGCTTCGCCTGCAGCAATGCCACCCTCGACCGTTTCGCCGCCGAAGTGCTGGCCCCGCTGCCGGCCCAGCTCGGCACGGTGATGCTCGGCAGCGGCGATTTCCATCATCTCAGCCTGCCTCTGCTGCGTCGCATGCGCGTGCAGGCGCCGTTCCAGCTGGTGGTGCTGGACAACCATCCGGACAACATGCGTTTCCCGTTCGGCATGCACTGCGGTTCATGGGTGAACGCGGCCAGCAAGCTGCCGCAGATCTCGCACATCCATGTGCTCGGCATCACCTCCAGCGACATCGGCCTTGGCCACGCCTGGGAAAACCACTGGCGCCCGCTGATGGGCGGGCGGTTGACGTACTGGTGCATGGACGTGGACGTGGGCTGGGGCCACCGCCTCGGCATGGGCCGTGCATTCCGACGCTTCGAGCACCCGGAGGCACTGGTGGCCGCGTTCGCCGCCGAGCAGGCCAAGTCACCGCAACCCACCTACCTGTCGATCGACAAGGACGTGTTCGCAGAGGACGTCGCCCGAAGCAACTGGGACCAGGGCCGCTTCCAGCTGGAACACGCGCTGGTGGTGATCGAAGCGCTGCGCGCCGGCGGCCTGGTCGGCAGTGACATCACCGGCGAAGTGTCGCTGGCCAATTACCAGAGCCGCTTCAAGCGCTGGCTGTCCTCGCTGGATGGCCAGCCCGACATCAGCGCCGACAATCTGCCGGTCTGGCAGGCACGGCACCAGCAGGTGAACCGCGAACTGCTGGCGGCGATGGCTTCGGTGCCGATGGCCGGTTGACCGCTGGCCGGCAATGCCAACCAAGGTTGGCAACTACCAGACCCAGGCAGCGTCGGTAGTGCCGGCCGCTGGCCGGCAACCTCATTGTTCCCGGGCTCACGAGGATGCCGGTCAGCGGCCGGCACTACACTGGACGTCTACCCCAGGAGCCACCGCCATGCCCCAGACCGTCATCCCGCAACTGCGCATGCGCCATGCCGACACCACCCTGCCGTTCTACGTGCAGGGGCTGGGCTTCGTGGTCGACTGGGAACATCGCTTCGAACCCGGTTTCCCGCTGTTCGCCCAGCTCACCCGTGACGGCCAGACGATCTTCCTCACCGAACACAGCGGCGACTGCGAAGTCGGCGGCGCGGTGTACTTCATCGTCGAGGATGTCGACGCCCTGCACCGCGCCTTCAGTGCCGCAGGTGTCCCCATCGAACAGCCGCCGCATGACACCGAATGGGGCAGCCGCGAGATGCTGCTCCGCGACCCCGACGGCAACCGCCTGCGCTTCGCCACCGACGCCAGCTGAACCGGGCGGGCTTGAGCTGGATATACGAAACATATACGCTTCGTATATCCACTCCTCCAGGACCGCCCATGGGCATCGTCAACATCGATGACACCCTGCACGACCAGCTGCGTCGTGCCTGCACCGTCTCCAGCCGCTCGATCAACGCCCAGGCCAACTTCTGGATCCGGGTCGGCATGCTGTGCGAGATGAACCCCACGCTGAGCTTCCAGGACATCGTCGCCAGCGAACTGCGGGCAGCCGGCGTGCAGCCGCCGCTGCTGGCACCGGGACAGGTCTGAGCCGATGGCGATCATCAAGCGCCCCGATGAGATCGCGCTGATGGCCGAATCGGGCCGCCTGCTGGCGCAGGTGTTCGCCGCACTCGACCAGCTGCCGCTGCAGGGCCGCAGCACGATGGAGATCAACGATTTCGTCGAACGCATGATCGTCGATGAACTGCAGGCGAGGCCTGCCAGCAAGGGCCAGTACGGCTTCCCGTACGTGCTCAATACCTCGATCGACAACGTGATCTGCCACGGCGTTCCCAGCACCACCGACGTGCTGCGCAACGGCCAGATCGTCAACCTCGACATCACCCTGGAGAAGAACGGCTACATCGCCGACTCCAGCACCACCTACCTGGTGGGCGAGGTCGACTACGCCGCGCGCAGGCTGGTGCAGACCGCCTACCAGGCGATGTGGAAAGGCATCGCTGCGGTCCGCCCCGGCGCGCGCCTGGGTGACATCGGCCACGCCATCGCCCGCCACGCGCGCAGCCACGGCTACAGCGTGGTGAAGGAGTACTGCGGCCACGGCATCGGCCAGGAGATGCACGAGGAACCGCAGATCCTGCACTACGGCCATCCCAACACCGGCATGGCGCTGGAAGAAGGCATGGTGTTCACCATCGAGCCGATGCTCAACCAGGGCAAGCCGGCCATCCGCCAACAGCCGGACGAATGGCCGGTGTACACCCGCGACGGCAAGCTGTCGGCGCAGTTCGAACACACCGTGGCGGTCACGCGCACTGGCGTGCGCGTACTGACCCTGCGCCCCGGCGAGACGCCGTTGTGCGCGGTGGATGCGGCCTAGAGCGGACGCAACAGCAGCAGCGTGGCGAGGCAGAACATGAAGACCGCCACGCCTGCGTCCAGCACACGCCAGGCACCCGGCCTGCGGAACACCGGCTGCAACAGGCGCGCGCCATAGCCCAGCGTGCAGAACCAGGCCACGCTGGCCGCGCACGCACCGGCGGCGAAGGCCCAGCGCAGTTCGCCCGGGTAACGCGTGGACAGGCTGCCCAACAGCACCACGGTATCCAGATAGACATGCGGGTTGAGCAGGGTGAAGGCCAGGCAGGTCAGCAGTACCTGCCGTCCGCTGCCGCCCTGCGCCTCGGCAGCGGCCAGCGCACTGCCACCACGCCATGCGCGCAGCCCCGCCTGCAGGCCATACCAGAGCAGGAAGGCCGCGCCACCGAAGCGCAACACCTGCAGCAGTAGCGGCCACTGCAGCACCAGCGCGCCCATGCCGCCAACGCCGGCCAGGATCAGCGCTATGTCCGCGCCGGCGCAGGCCAGCACTACCCTCCCCACATGGCGCTGCTGCAGTCCCTGGCGCAGCACAAAGGCGTTCTGCGCACCGATGGCGATGATCAGGCCGGCACCTGCGAACAGGCCGGCGGCGGTAGCGGCGATCCACATCAGGACAGACCAGGCAGCGAGGGGACGCGCAGGGTGCGGCCGCCGCCCCTGTTTAGACAAACTGATTTTTCTTTATCCTGTGCAGGAAAACTGAAGAGGCACCGGCATGGATCTGGTACATCCGCAACTGGCCGCGTTTGCTGCGGTGCTGGAAGAAGGCAGCTTCGAGGCCGCAGCACGCCGCCTGTCGATCAGCCCGTCGGCCCTGTCGCAACGGATCAAGGCGCTGGAGGACAGGCTCGGCCAGGTACTGGTGGTACGTCAGGCACCGTGCCGCCCCACCGCCGCAGGCGAAGCGCTGCTGCGCCGGGTCCGGCCGATGCAGGCGCTGGAGGCCGAGGCATTGGCCGAACTGCTGCCCGAACGCGGCAGCGATGCCGCACGCACGCCGATCCCGCTGGCGGTCAACGACGACTCGCTCGATACCTGGTTCGTGCCGGCCATCGCCGACCTGCACCAGCGCCATGGCTACCTGTTCGACCTGCGCATGGACGACCAGGACCATACCCTGCAGCTGCTGCGCGATGGCAGCGTGCTCGGCGCAGTCACTGCCGAAAGCCAGCCGGTGAAGGGTTGCAATGTGCACCCGCTCGGCGCGATGCGCTACCACGCCATCGCCTCGCCCGGCTTCGCCCGCCAGTACTTCAGCGATGGCATGCAGGCCGCGGCCCTGGCGCGCGCGCCGATGCTGGTGTTCAACCGCAAGGATGAACTGCAGTGGCGCTTCGTGCGGCGCCTGACCCGCGCGCGACTGCAGCCGCCGCTACACTACCTGCCCTCCTCCACCGGTTTCGTCGAAGCCGCCGCGTGCGGACTCGGCTGGGGCATGGCCCCGGAAACCCTGGTCGCGCCCGCCGTGCGCGCCGGCCGCGTGGTGGTACTGGAACCCCGCCGCTGGCTCGATGTGCCGTTGTACTGGCAGCATGCCGCCGTACGCTCAAGCACGCTGCAGCACATCACCCAGGCGCTGCGCACTGCGGCCAGCGGCACCCTTCGTTGAGGACAAACCGATGACCGCAGACCCGGGCTTCACGCCGCGCGCACTACCGTTTGCGCACTTCTTCACCATTGGGACGGCATGGGCGTGATCGGCCGACGTACAAGGATGCACGGCGCGAAGGCCGCGCTGGCGCTGGCAGCCTGCCTGCCACTGGCTGCAGCGGCGCAGAGCCTCACCGATGCACCCGCATTGGACTGGGAACAGGCACGGCAGCGGCTGGAGCAGGTCTCCGACGCACTGGCCGCCTCCGATGCCGCCGTACGCAACAAGCAGGACCTGCAGGAAGCCACGCGCCTGCTGCGCCTGCCGGAGATCACCGGCGAGGTACGCCGCCTGCAGTTCCAGAAGACCCTCACCCTGCCGCTGGGCTCGCTGGCGCCGGTGGCCGAGGCCTTTGGCATCGACTCGCCCCTGTCGTTCACCGAACGCGACTGGCGTACCCGCCCGGTGGTGACCGCGGTGCTGCCGCTGTACACCGGCGGTGTGATTCCGGCCGCGCAACGTGCGGCCAGCGCCGCGCACGAACAGGCCAGTGCCGAGCGCGAAGCACAACGCCAATCGCTGACCGTGCAGCTGGCCCAGGCCTATTTCGGCCAGCGCCTGGCCGAGCAGGCGGTGGATGTGCGCCGCGACGTACGCGATGGCCTCAACCGCCACCTGTCCGACGCCGAGAAGCTGGAACGCGAGGGCTTCGCCACCCGCGCGCAGCGCCTGCAGGCCACCGTGGCCCGTGACAAGGCCGAGCGCGAATACCAGAAGACGGTGAACGACCTGGCCACGCTGAAGGCCGCGCTGGCCACGCTGCTGCGCAGTGGTGGCGAGGTACAGCCGGTGTCGCCGCTGTTCGTGCAGCGCGTACCACTGGAACCGGTGGCCAGTTTCGAGCGCACCGCGCAGGCACGCCAGCCGCAGATCGCACGCCTGCGGGCGATGGTGGCGCAGGCCGAACAGGGCGTGCGCGTGCAGCAGGCCAAGCTGAAGCCGCAGATCTTCGCCTTCGGCCAGTACGACTTCCGCCGCCGCGATGAGATGCTGACCGATCCGGACTGGGCGTTCGGCATCGGCCTGAAGTACACCTTCCTGTCGCCGAACTCGCGGCCGACGCAGATCAGCGCCGCGCGTGCGCAGCAGGACCAGGCCGAAGCGGGCCTGCGCGAGGCCGAGAACCAGGTCGCGCTGGGCGTGCGCAAGGCCTGGAACGAGCTGGAAACCGCGCGCCAGCAGTACGTGCTGCTCGACAGCAGCATCGCCCAGGCACAGGAAAACTTGCGCCTGCAGGAGCTGGCGTTCCGCGAAGGCCAGGCGACTTCGCTGGATGTGATCGACGCGCGGCTCGGCCTGGGCGGCGCCCGTGTCGAGCGCGCACAGGCCGCCTACCAATACGATATTGCGCTGGCACAGTTGCTGGAGGTCAGTGGACAGATGGACCGTTTCGAAGAGTTCCGGCGGCGTGCGGACGAGGTGATCGACCATGAGTGATGTGCTGCACGACGATGCGACGACGCCCCCGGGCAAGCGCCGGTTGGGACCGATCCTGATAGTGGTGCTGCTGGTCGTGGTGGTGCTGGGCCTGTGGCTGGCCTGGCGCAGCCCCGCCGACCAGATCCAGGGCATGGCCGATGCGGACACCATCAACGTGGCCGCCAAGATCACCGCGCGCGTGGCCGAGCTGAAGGTGCGCGAGGGTGACCGCGTGCAGCCCGGGCAGGTGCTGTTCCTGCTCGACAGCCCGGAAGTGGCCGCCAAGGAACAGCAGGCGCACGGTGCATTGGCCGCCGCACAGGCGGTGGCCGACAAGGCCGACGAAGGCGCGCGCAGCGAAGACATCCGCGCCGCTGAAGCGAACTGGAAGCGGGCCGAAGCCGGTGCGACGCTGGCCGAAGCCACCTACCAGCGCGTGCAGAACCTGTTCAACGAAGGGGTGATGACCCGGCAGAAGCGCGATGAAGCGCATGCCCAGGCCACCAGTTCGCGCGAACTGGCACGTGCCGCCCGCGCGCAGTACGACATGGCGTTGGCCGGCGCACGCGAGCAGGACAAGCGTGCCGCGCAGGGCCAGGTGCAGCAGGCGCAGGGCGCAGTGGCCGAAGTCAACGCCGCGCGTGTCGAAGTGGAAGGGCGCGCGCCAGTGGCCGGCGAGATCAACAAGCGCATGGCCGACCCGGGCGAACTGGTGCCGGCCGGCTACCCGGTGTTTACCCTGGTCGACATCGACCGCATGTGGGTGGCGATGAACCTGCGCGAATCGCAGATGCAGGGCCTGAAGGTCGGCAGCAAACTGCAGGGCAGCGTGCCGGCACTCGGACTGGACGGCGAATTCGAGGTCTACTTCATCAACCCGGCCGGCGACTATGCAACCTGGCGTACCACCCGCCAGTCGTCCGGCTACGACGTCCGCAGCTTCGAGGTGCGGGTGCGCCCGGTACGCCGCATCGAGGGCTTCCGCCCCGGCATGAGCGTGCTGTTCGCATGGCCCCAGCACTGAGCCCTGGCCGCGGCGGCTTCGCCGCCAGCTGGCGGCGCGAACTGTGGTCGCTGCGCGGCAACCGCGCCGATCTGCTGCTGGTCACCCTGCTGCCGCTGCTGATGCTGGTGGTGATGGCCTGGATGTTCACGCCCTCGGTGATGCGCGACATCCCGATCGCCGTGGTCGACCTCGACCACAGCAGTGACAGCCGCCTGCTGCTTCGCATGCTCGACGCCAGCCCCGGCGTGCGCGTCGCCAGCCAGCCGGTGGACCTGGAAGACGCACGTTCGCAGCTGCGCAGCCTGGACGTGTTCGCCATCGTGCTGGTGCCGCGCGACGTTACCCGACAGGCGCTGCGCGGGCGCCAGGGCACGGTGTTCGCCTATTACAACGCCACCTACATGACCACCGGCCAGTCCGCGGCGCGCGACATCGGCGACGCGGTCTCGGCCTGGAACGCACGCCTGCTGCGCGAGCGCATCGGACTGCAGGTCGGCCCGGGCAAACTGCGTGCGGCACCGATCGCAGTGCAGTCGGACATCCTGTACAACCCTGCGCGCAGCTACGAGCTGTTCCTGCTGCCGCTGATCTTCCCGGCGGTGCTGTCGCTGGTACTGGCGCTTGCCGTGGCCGGCAGCCTGGGCCGCGAGATCCGCGACGGCACCCTGCGCACCTGGCTGGGCCGCACGCCGTGGTCTGCGATCGCCGGCAAGGTCGCACCATACATCCTGCTGTTCTCGCTGTATGGCGCACTCGGCATCGGCTACCTCGCCTGGCTGCGCGGCGATGGCGTGGCGGGCAGCGTGCTCCTGCTGCTGCTCGCACAACCCTTGTTCTATCTGGCTACCGCCGCCTACGCGCTGTTCTTCGTCGGCGTCACCCGCGACATGGGCACCGCACTGTCCGCGGTCGGCCTCAGCATCGGCACCGCGCTGGCGTTCTCCAGCGCGACCTTCCCGGTGCTGGACGGCCCGTTGTTCACCCGCATCTGGCACCAGCTGCTGCCGCTCAGCGCCTACATCAAGCTGCAGACCCAGCAGCAGTTCATCGGTTCGCCGCTGCTGGTTTCGGTGTGGCCGCTGGCGACATTGCTGCTGATGTCGGTGGTCGCCGGTGGTATCGGCGGCCTGCGCCTGATTGCCTTCGCGCGCACGCCCGAAGCCGCACAACCGGCAGGAGCCGATGCATGAGCGCACTGTGGCGCAGCCTGCGGCAGACCCTGATGGCCGTGCTGTGCGACCGCTACGCTATCGTGGTGATGGTCGGCGCGGTGATCCTGTATTCGTTCTTCTACCCGGCCGCATACCGTCACCAGGTGGCCGGCAACCTGCCGGTGCTGGTGGTGGATGAAGACCACAGCGCGACCAGCCGCGAGCTGCTGCGCAAGCTCGATGCACTCCGTGTTGCGCGCGTGGTCGGGCAACCGGCGGACATCGACAGTGCCCGCCGGCAGCTGGAAGCCGGCCACGCCGAAGGCATCGTGCTGATCCCGGCCAACCTGGAACGCGACATCCTGCGCGGCCACCCGGCCAAGCTGGTGCTGCTAGGCAACGGCGCCTACCTGGGCCGTGCCAGCTGGGTGCTGGGCAGCGTGGCCGATGCACTGGGCGCATTCGGGCGTGAGGCGGTGGTCGGCCAGGCCGCCTTCATGGGCGCGCCGCAGGCACCACCGGTCACTCTGGTGCAGCGCCCGCTGTACAACACCCAGGAAGGCTATGGCAGCGCCATCGTGCCCGGCGTGGCCGAGCTGATCGTGCACCAGACGCTGCTGATGGGCATCGGCGTCCTGCTCGGCGGCCGCCGCCTCGCACTCGGCCGGCGCCTGCGCTTCGACCTGCCGACTTTGGCGGGCATGGCATTGGGCTTCGGCCTGATCGGACTGTTCGGCCTGTTCTACTACGCCGGTTTCACCGCCTGGGTGCAGGACTATCCGCGCGGCGGCAACCCGCTGGGCCAGCTGCTGGGCGGCACCCTGTTCATCGCCGCCACGGTGGCGTTCGGCCTGTTCGTCGGCAGCTTCTTCCGCACCCGCGAGCGTGCTTTCCAGTACATCATCGCCACCTCGATCCCGCTGTTCTTCCTGGCCAACCTGTCGTGGCCGGCGGTGATGACGCCGCAACCGCTGGTCTGGCTGGCGCAGCTGCTGCCGACCACCTCGGGCATCAACCTGATGGTGCGCCTGAACCAGATGGATGCCAGCCTGGCCGAAGTCAGCCATGAACTGATCACCCTCAGCGCCCTGCTGCTGCTCTACGGTGCCCTCGCCGCCTGGCGCCTCCTCGCAAAAAAGGGGACGGAGGGGATTAAGTCGTAAGCAGCCGCTTTGGGGGATTGCGACTTAATACCCTCCGTCCCCTTTTCCCATAACAACGAACGCCGGCGTGGGGCCGGCGTCCGAGTACTGCAGTGTGGAAGGGGTAACGGGTCGAGCAATCAGCGGTAGACGCGCTCGCAGCGGCGTTCGACCACGCGATCACCATTCTTCTGCTGGCTGTTGCCCTGGATCTGTCGGCCCGCCGCACCACCGGCAACAGCACCGGCCACGGTAGCGAGCTTCTTGCCGTTGCCGCCGCCGACCTGGTTGCCGAGCAGGCCACCGATCACTGCGCCGGTAGCGGTACCCGTGATACGGTTCGGATCGCGCGAGTTGCGCTGCACTTCCACGTTCTTGCAGACCACGCGGCTGCCGTCGTTGAACTTGCGTCCCTCATCGCGCGGCCCATAGGTCTGCGCTCCGGCCACCGACGAAGCCGCCAGCAGGGTGCCCAGCACAAGCAATCGGGTCGAGGTCTTCATGGCCATCTCCTGAGTTCCGGTATGGCCCAAGTGTCCTCTGGCGGTTGGCAACCGGAAGTGAAATGTGCGTGTCCGCCACTTCATCGGCCATCGCGCGTTCAGGAAGAAAATCCGCGCCCATCGCGACCAGCCGTCGCGATGGGCGCCGTCTCCCTGCCGGCGTGCTGCCTTGCTAGAACTCTTCCCAGCCCCCGGCGTTGGCCGCCAGTGTCGGTTCGATGCGGGGTGAAAGCGCAGCGGGCCGACGCACCGGGGTGACCGTCGCAGCTACCGCTGCCAATGCAGGGCGGACCACCGCCGCTGCCGTCGCCGCACCCGTGCGGAACACCGAAACCGCCTCGGCCAGCAGGTTGGCCTGCTCTTCCATCGAGCGTGCCGCCGCACTGGCCTCTTCCACCAGCGCCGCATTCTGCTGCGTGGTCTCGTCCATCTGCACCACCGCCTGGTTCACCTGTTCGATACCCGAGCTCTGCTCCTGCGATGCGGCGGAGATATCGGCCATGATGTCGGTCACGCGCTGCACCGAGGCTACGATCTCGCCCATCGTGGTGCCCGCCTGGCGGACCAGCGCCGAGCCGTCGGCAACCTTGCCGACCGAATCCTCGATCAGGCCCTTGATCTCCTTGGCCGCGCCTGCCGAGCGTTGCGCCAGCGTACGCACTTCGCTGGCCACCACTGCAAAGCCCCTGCCCTGCTCGCCAGCACGCGCAGCTTCCACCGCGGCGTTCAACGCCAGGATGTTGGTCTGGAAGGCGATCCCATCGATGACCGAGATGATCTCGGCGATCTTCTTCGACGAGGCCTCGATGGCCGACATCGTGGTGACCACCTGGCCGACCACCTCACCGCCCTGCGAGGCGACACCATGCGCACCGATGGCGAGCTGGTTGGCTTGTCGCGCATGCTCGGCGTTCTGCTTCACCGTGGACGTCAGTTCCTCCATCGACGCGGCGGTTTCTTCCAGGTTTGCCGCCTGCTGTTCAGTACGCCGCGACAGGTCAGTGTTGCCCGAGGCAATCTCGCCTGCGGCCAGGTTGATGCTGGACGCGCTGGACTGGATTCGGCCGACAATCTGCTTGAGCTGATCGACGGTGGCGTTGCAGTCATCGCGCATGCGGGCGAACACGCCGTGGAAGTCCCCCTGCATGCGTACGGTGAGGTCACCGCGCGAGATCGCCTGCAGCAGGGTCGAGACCTGCACCAGGTTCTCGTCGGTGGTCTGCATCAGGCGATTGAGCCCGGCCACCATGTCGCGGAAATCATAGGCGAAGCGGTCTTCATCGCCGCGCAGGCTGAAATCGCCCGCCGCCGCTGCCGTCGCCAGCCGGCGGATCTCGCTGTTGATCGCCGACAGGCTGGACTTGGTTTCGTCCATCGCCTGGGTGATCGCCGCCTTCTCGCCGGGCAGCGGGTCCATGTCCACCGACAGATCGCCACGTGCGTAGTGCTTCATCACCTCGATCAGCCGGTTCTGTACCAGCACGTGCGATCCAACCAGCGCATTGGTCTCATGCACCATGCGCCCGTAGTCGCCGGGGAACGCGCTCTCGTCCATGCGGTAGCTGAGGCTGCCCGCATCGTGCTGGCGCGCCAGCTCACCCTGCGCCGCCATCACCGCCTGCAGCTGTGCCTGCATGCGCTGCATCGACCGGAGCAACTGGGTGACCTCATCATTGCCGGAGGCGTCGATGCTGCTGTCCAGCCGCCCGTTGGCGATGCCATCGGCCAGCTTCACCGCACCTTCCAGCGGACGAGTCAGGCTGCGGGTGATGGCCCACGCCGCCAGTGAACCCAGTATCAGGCTCATCACGCCGAACACGATCGACAACGTGCCGGTCCAGGATTCGGTCGATCGGTACTCTTCCCGACTACGTGCAGTCAGCGCTTCCTGATGCCGCAGCAATGTCGAGATGGCCTCGTTCCACGCGGTTGCCAGCCCGTGCTCGGCGAGCAGTTCCTTGGCCGCACCATCGAAATCACCCGCCTTCATGCGCTCGTGCAGATGCTGGGTGGAGGCATCGGTCGCCTTGCGTGCCGCGTCGATTTTCGCAACCAGGGCATCGCCGGTGGCGTCACGCGGAATCTTGATGTATTTGGCCCAGATACCATCGTAGGTCTGCGACAGCTCCTGCGCCTTCTGATAATCCTTGTCGAAATCCTCGCCACGCTTGATCACCATCAGACGCCGATGCATCAACACCGCATTGTTGGTATCCAGCATGTCGTTCAACAGCCGCATCTTCACCATGTTGACGTCCACCACTTTCTCGAACTGGGCGGACTTCAGGTGATTTCCATACAGCACCAGGCCGACGATGGCCACGATGAACAGCAGCAGCAAACCAAACCCGGCACCCAGCCGGGATCCCACTCGGAGGTTGCGTAATGCGAGCATCTCAATTCCCTTGATCATGGCCGTACGATCGGTTGCGGCGCAGGCAAGGGAAACTTTATAGGCCACTATTATTCTATCGATCCAAAACAATGAAACTGTGCAGACAGGCGTGAAATCGAACCGAGCCAGAAAGCGCTATACCCGAATGAAATATCGATTTCCTTCACACACGGACCAACATCACGCCGCCATCACGGATTTGGACGCAACCAGAGCTTTTCACTTCCAGCAGTGATACGCCCCGCTGGAGTCGGATTTCCACCATCGGCGGATCGGCCTTTCTGCTGAAGTTTCAGCTGAACCTCCTTCAGTGTCGGGAAAGCCTGAGCAACTTTCCCACCCGCCAACTCGAAGCCATCGTTACAGCAATACAACCTGTTGCCGTCAGCCAGGATGGATACAAGACGTTTCAACAAACATTCGTCCAGTTCACTACCACCCTCGTCCAATTCCAGAACAACGAGCGTCTGCTGGGCGGCATCCACAGGTGGGCGATATTCGGTTTCGCCCAGGTGCTCCACGAGTGCGTGGGCTCGAAGAATCTCTATCCTGATGAAGGGCTCGATCATTCCCGCCCACTCATCGCTGCCGATCTCCCACTTGTTGACCTTCAGATCGAGAAAGCTGCTGTTGTTGAGATCCTCATCGCCCTGAAAGTAGGAGACGGGAACGTCGCCCCATGCTGCACGGATCCACACGTCGCGCTGTGGCAATACGACCGGGAAGTGCAAAGCGATCGCGTACTTCCGGCTCATTGCCAGCCCCCGTACACCATTGAGCGGCTGCGCCAAGCAGCCTGATGGCAGATTCCCCTCAGGATGCCCGCACCGTCCGGCATGGCCCCTTCGCGCGAAATCACGATCAAGTGCGCCAGTGCGATCGAATGGGCACCCTGCGGTCTGGAAGCGCCCATCAGGAGTTTCATGTCCATGCTTCTCCTTCAGGCGACATCCAGACCAGTCCAAACGGCGCATCTGAAAGGAACCAGATTCCCTCCTCATCGAGATCCGCCTGGTCTCTTCTGGCTGGCCACGCGCGGCGCAGAACGTCCAGCTGCTCCGCGGTCCTCCCCACGGCGAAGACACCATTGGAGGCAAGCTTCAGCCTGCCTTCCATCATCAATATCTCCAGCATCGAGAAGAAATCCTCCGTCTGCTGCTCGAAGGTCATGCCACGCCCTTCCAGTTCCATATTCATGTTTCTCCAAAGTACCCCCATGGAGTACCCGTAGGAGTAGCGGAGCGTATTGCGGGCGGCGTCAGACATCATCTGGAATGCATCTCCATGGCGGTGTGGCCTGCAATCGCCGGGGGCCCAACGTGCGGCTGGTGCGATGGAACGCATCATTCCTGAGGTTCAATGCACTCCCCCTGGGACCGGCGTGACTCCTGGTGCAGGCGCCAAACACAGCCATACGGCGCGCAGTATGGGTTGCCCGGATGTGCTCCGCAAAGCGCGCGCCACCGGACCCTCATCCGCGCCCGGAACAACGCTACAGTCCGTACATGACCATCACCCTGCAGATCGAAGGGAGCGCCATCGATGACATTGCCAGCCTGTACGCGGAGATCAACCGCGTGTTCATGGCCGGCGAGGACTGGCAGCTCGGACCGAGCCTGGATGCGCTGGACGACCTGTTGCATGGCGGCTATGGCGCGTTGGCCGGCCATCCGCAGGCCACACTGATCTGGCGCGATATCGCCCACAGCCGCGCGGCCCTGGGCGTGGAGACCACCCGCCAATGGCTGCAGGCCAAGCTGGACACACCGGGCAGCTTCAATACGCAGGCCATTGCCCGCCAACTGGAGGCGCTGCAACGGGGCGAAGGCCCGACCTACTTCGAGATCGTCATGGAGATCTTCGGCGGCCACCGGCAGATCACCCTGGTCCCGGCCTGACCCCGTTGCTGTGCCGTACACCAGTGGCGGCAGCCCTGCGCCCCAGCAGTTACCATGGACGGCCCTGCACCAGCTCCGCTGCCGCCGCCCTCCGGCGCGGCCGGACGCCCTGATCCACGAGTCCCATGTCCAAAGACAAGTCCGCCGAACACACCCCGCTGATGAAGCAGTTCTTCGCAGCCAAGTCCGACTATCCGGACCTGCTGCTGTTCTTCCGCATGGGCGACTTCTACGAGCTGTTCTACGACGACGCGCGCAAGGCCGCGCGCCTGCTCGACATCACCCTGACCCAGCGTGGCAGCTCCGGCGGCGCACCGATTCCGATGGCCGGCGTGCCGGTGCATGCCTACGAAGGCTACCTGGCACGGCTGGTGGCGCTGGGCGAATCGGTGGCGATCTGCGAGCAGATCGGCGACCCGGCGCTGGCCAAGGGCCTGGTCGAACGCAAGGTGGTGCGCATCGTCACCCCCGGCACGATCACCGACGAAGCGCTGCTGGACGAGCGCCGCGACACCCTGCTGATGGCGCTCTCGCGCAGCAAGCAGGGCTACGGCCTGGCCTGGGCCGACCTGGCCGGTGGCCGCTTCCTGGTCAATGAAGTTGAAACCGACGACGCGCTGGAAGCCGAACTGGCCCGTCTGGAGCCGGCCGAGCTGCTGGTGCCCGACGAAGAGAACTGGCCCGACTTCCTGCGCCAGCGCACCGGCGTGCGCCGCCGTGCGCCGTGGCTGTTCGACGCCGACAGCGGCCGCCGTCAGCTGCTGAACTTCTTCAAGCTGCATGACCTGAGCGGCTTCGGCATCGATGACAAACCGCGCGCCACCGCTGCCGCCGGCGCCCTGCTCGGCTATGTCGAGGAAACCCAGAAGCAGCGGCTGCCGCACCTGACCTCGATCGCGATGGAAACCGCTGGCGAGGCGATCGCGATGAATGCTGCCACCCGCCGCCACCTGGAACTGGATACGCGTGTTGACGGCGATACCCGCAACACACTTCTGGGCGTGCTCGACAGCACCGTCACGCCGATGGGCGGCCGCCTGCTGCGGCGCTGGCTGCACCGCCCGCTGCGCCTGCGCGAGGTGCTGGTGCAGCGCCACCACGCGGTGGAAACCCTGATCGATCGCGGCAGCGACGCCGACATCCGCGAACAGTTCCGCCGCCTCGGTGACCTGGAACGCATTCTCACCCGTGTCGCGCTGCGTTCGGCGCGGCCACGCGATTTCTCCACCCTGCGCGATGGCCTGGGCCTGCTGCCAGCCGTGCGCGAGGTGCTCGCGCCGCTGGATTCGCCGCGCCTGCAGGCCCTGCATACCGCGCTGGGCGAACACGATGAGTGCGCGCAGCTGCTGGCCAGCGCCATCGCCGAAATGCCGCCGCTGAAGCTGAGCGATGGCGGCGTGCTGGCCGATGGCTTCGATGAAGAGCTGGACGAGCTGCGCCGCCTGTCCACCCATGCCGACCAGTTCCTGGTCGACCTGGAACTGCGCGAGCGTGAGAGCAGCGGCATTCCCACCCTGAAGGTGGGCTACAACCGCGTACACGGCTACTACATCGAGATCAGCAAGGGCCAGTCCGACCGCGCGCCGGTGCACTACACCCGCCGCCAGACGCTGACCAATGCCGAGCGCTACATCACCGAAGAACTGAAGGCGTTCGAGGACAAGGTGCTGTCCGCGCGCGACCGTTCGCTGTCGCGCGAGAAGTACCTGTACGAGCAACTGCTGGATACCCTCGGCGCGCAGCTGGAACCGCTGAAGCAGTGTGCCGCTGCACTGAGCGAACTGGATGTGCTGGCGGCCTTCGCCGAACGCGCGCAGGCGCTGGACTGGGCGCGTCCGGAGCTGCAGGCCGAGCCCTGCCTGAAGATCGAGCGTGGCCGCCATCCGGTGGTCGAGGCGGTACGCGAGCAGCCGTTCGAACCCAATGATCTGGACCTGCATCCGGACCGTCGCATGCTGGTCATCACCGGCCCGAACATGGGTGGTAAGTCGACCTACATGCGGCAGAACGCGCTGATCGTGCTGCTGGCCCACATCGGAAGCTTCGTGCCGGCCAGCCGTGCGCTGATCGGCCCGATCGACCGCATCCTCACCCGCATCGGCGCCGGTGACGACCTCGCCCGCGGGCAGTCGACCTTCATGGTCGAGATGGCCGAGACCAGCTACATCCTGCATCACGCCACCGCGCATTCACTGGTGCTGATGGATGAGATCGGCCGCGGCACGTCCACCTACGATGGCCTCGCGCTGGCCGACGCAGTGGCCCGCCACCTGGCCTACCAGAACCGCTGCTACACGCTGTTCGCCACCCACTACTTCGAGCTGACCGCGCTGGCCGACGAGCAGCACGAGGGCGGCCGCAGCGGCATCGCCAACGTGCATCTGGATGCCGTCGAGCACGGTGAAGCGCTGGTGTTCATGCACGCAGTGAAGGACGGCCCTGCCAACCGCAGCTTCGGCCTGCAGGTGGCGGCACTGGCCGGCCTGCCGCGCGCCACCGTGGCACAGGCACGGCGTCGCCTGGCCGAGCTGGAACAGCGCGGTGGTGAAAGCCATGCCGCCGAGTTGGCGCCGCAGGCGTTGGACGCACCGCAGCAGTTCGGCCTGTTCGCGGCACCGTCGAGCAAGGCGCAGGACGCGCTGGCGGCGATCGACCCGGACGAACTGACGCCGAAGCAGGCACTGGAAGCCCTGTACCGGTTGAAGGCACTGTTGTAGCCGCAGCGCACGCCCATGGCCTCCCGCTCGCCTTGCGGGAGGCCTGTTGAAAGATTGTGCAAATCCGATTCTGCGTTTCAATTGACAGAATCTATCAACCTGAATGGATCATTCGATTATTCATTTCATCTGGCCATAGCTAAAGTCGAGTGAAGATGTTTCTCCCACGTCTTCACCGCCACCAGGAGCCAGCCGATGAGCCAGTCCGACAACAACAACGCCAAGTGCCCGTATCACAGCGCACCGTCGCCCGAGGAAGGCGCCCAGCAGCAGCGCGAGCTGAGCACCACGCCGAAGCAGAAGCACGGCGATGATCCGGTCACGCCGATGACCACGGCCTTCGGCGCACCGGTGGTGGACAACCAGAACAGCAAGACCGCCGGCCCGCGTGGCCCGCTGCTGATGGAAGACGTCTGGCTGCTGGAAAAGCTGGCCAACCTCAACCGCGAGATCATTCCCGAGCGCCGCATGCATGCCAAGGGCTCGGGCGCGTTCGGCACCTTCACCGTCACCCACGACATCAGCAAGTACACCCGCGCCAAGCTGTTCGAGAAAGTCGGCAAGCAGACCGAGATGTTCGCCCGCTTCACCACGGTGGCCGGCGAGCGTGGCGCCGCCGACGCCGAGCGCGACATCCGCGGCTTCGCGCTGAAGTTCTACACCGAAGAGGGCAACTGGGACCTGGTCGGCAACAACACGCCGGTGTTCTTCCTGCGCGACCCACGCAAGTTCGCCGACCTCAACAAGGCGGTCAAGCGCGACCCGCATACCAACCTGCGCAGCGCGCGCAACAACTGGGACTTCTGGACCCTGCTGCCCGAAGCCCTGCTGCAGGTGACCGTGGTGATGAGCGACCGCGGCATTCCGCGCAGCTTCCGCCACATGCACGGTTTCGGCTCGCACACCTACAGCTTCACCAACGCCGACAGCGAGCGCTTCTGGGTGAAGTTCCACTTCGTCAGCCAGCAGGGCATCGAATCGCTGACCGACGCGCAGGCGCAGATCCTGGTCGGCCATGACCGCGAAAGCCACGGCCGCGACCTGTTCGCCGCGATCGAGAAGGGCGACTTCCCGAAGTGGAAGCTGTTCATCCAGGTCATGCCGGAGCTGGACGCGGAAACCTACCGCGTGCATCCGTTCGACCTGACCAAGGTGTGGCCGAAGAGCGACTACCCGCTGATCGAAGTGGGCCAGTTCGAACTGAACCGCAACCCGGTCAACTGGTACCAGGACGTGGAGCAGTCGGCGTTCGCGCCGAGCAACCTGGTGCCGGGCATCGGCCCGTCGCCGGACAAGATGCTGCAGGCGCGCCTGTTCGCCTATTCCGATGCGCAGCGCTACCGCCTGGGCGTGAACCACCACCAGATTCCGGTGAACGCAGCGCGCTGCCCGGTGCACAGCAACCACCGCGATGGTGCGATGCGCGTGGACGGCAACTACGGCGGGCTGCCGCACTACGAGCCGAACAGCTACGGCCAGTGGCAGGAGCAGCCGGAGTACCGCGAGCCGCCGATGAAGATCCGCGGCGACGCCGACTTCTGGAACTTCCGCGAGGACGACGCCGACTACTTCAGCCAGCCCGGTGCGCTGTTCCGCAGCTACAACCAGGCACAGAAGGACCGCCTGTTCGCCAACACCGCCCGTGCCCTGGGCGATGCGCCGGACTTCATCAAGCAGCGCCACATCGACAACTGCAGCAAGGCCGACCCGGCCTACGGTGCCGGCATTGCCGCGGCGCTGAAGGCGCTGGCCAGCCAGCCGTCGGATCCGTTCAAGCCAGCGCAGCCGGAAGCGGACTTCCCCACCGCGACCCCGGGCGCCGAAGACATCGAGCTCTGATCGCCCTGCCCCGTGTACGGCACGCCGCCTCCCCGTGAGGCGGCGTCGCCGTTTTAACGGTCCGCGTCGTACCTTCTGCACGCCCAACCCCAATCAAGGATTCCGCAGATGAGCCTGACCGACGAACTTCTCGCCAAATTGCAGGGCGCCCCGCTGCAGCAGGTGTCGCAGCAGCTCGGCATCAGCGATACCCAGGCTTCCGGCGCGATCAGTGCCGCGCTGCCGGTGCTGATGGGCGCGCTGGGCAACAACGCCTCGCAGCCGCAGGGCGCGCAGGCCCTGCTCGGCGCCTTGCAGAGCAACCACAGTGGCCTGGACCTGGGCAGCGTGCTCGGCTCGGTGCTGGGCGGCGGTGGCAGCAGTGCCGCCAGCGACGGCGCCGGCATCCTCGGCCACATCTTCGGCGGCAGCCAGCAGAAGGTGGAGACTGGGCTGGCCCAGGCCACCCAGCTCGACAGCGGCCGCACCAGCCAGCTGCTGCAGATTCTTGCCCCGATCGTGATGGCCTTCCTGGCCCAGCGCCTGGGCGGCGGCCAGGCCGATGCCGGCTCGCTCAGCCAGGCCCTGGGCCAGGAGAAGCAGCAGGTGCAGCAACAGGGCGGTCTTGCCGGTGGCCTGCTCGGCAGCCTGCTGGACCAGGACGGTGACGGCCAGCTCGGTGTGGGCGATCTGCTGAAGATCGGCGGCAGCCTGCTGGGCGGCAAGCGCTGAGGTTTGCGGGCGCCGGACCCGGTCCGGCGCCCTGTTGCTTACAACGCGTCGATATCGCCCAGCGCGCGGATCAACCGCCGTGCGCGCTTGTCCGGTTTGTGCTCCGGCGGCTGGAACCCATCGCGTGCGGCGATGCGCAGTGCACGCTGCTCGGCACGGCGTGCCTTCGAGGCCTCGCTCTCGGCATACAGCTGCTGTGCCGTTGGCGCCGGCCCGCGCTGGTCGCTCAGGCCCAGCACCTGGATCTCGAAATGCTCCTCGCCACGATCCACCTGCAGCTGCTCACCCACGCGCACCGCGCGCGAGGACTTCGGGCGCTGCCCGGCCACGCTGACCTTGCCGGTCTCGATGGCCTGCTTGGCCAGGCTGCGGGTCTTGAAGAAGCGGGCCGCCCACAACCAGATGTCCAGGCGGACACTGGGCGACAACGGGGAAAGCTCAGGCATCGGTACGGACTACTCCGGTGGCTTGTTCAGAGGGCGCGGATGGTCGGGGTCGGTACGGCAGCCGCTGCCCCCGATCAACGTAGGTACACCAGCGGACAGGTCCTGGCGCTGGCTGCCAACCAGGCACTCGGGGCGGTCGGTCGGCCGCACCTGGGTATCGCCCAGCCGGTCACCTGTCGAACATGCGGCCAGTGCGGCGCCGATCAAGGCCAACGCCAAGCTCCATTTCACCTGCAGTCGTTGATGCATTGCCACATCCTGCAAACCGGCTTGGTGCTAGTGTGCGCCTCCCGGGATTCGATCACCACTCCATGGCCAAAGCGCCGCTTGACCTGACCTCCGGCCCGATCGGCCGCAATCTTCTGCTGTTTTCACTGCCGATCCTGGCAGGCAACATCGCGCAGTCGCTGAACGGTTCGGTGAATGCGGTCTGGGTCGGGCGCTTCCTCGGCGAGGCGGCACTGACCGCCACCGCGAACGCCAACAACATCATGTTCTTCCTGATCGGCTCGGTGTTCGGCTTCGGCATGGCCTCGACCATCCTGATCGGCCAGGCGATCGGCGCGCGCGACATCGCGCAGGCACGGCGCGTGGTCGGCACCAGTGCCACCTTCTTCATCGGCCTGTCGGTGATCATCGCCATCGCCGGCTGGTTCATGGCCCATCCGCTGCTGGCGGCGATGGGCACGCCGGCCGCCTCGCTGCCATTGGCCGAGGCCTACCTGCAGATCATCTTCCTGGCGATGCCCACGCTGTACGCGTTCGCCTTCCTTACCGCCGCACTGCGCGGTGCCGGTGACTCGCGCACGCCGTTCCGCTTCCTGATGGTGTCGGTGGCGCTGGACATCGTGCTGAACCCGGTCCTGATCTTCGGCATGGGGCCGTTCCCCGCGCTGGGTATCGCCGGCTCGGCCTGGGCCACGCTGGTCGCGCAGACGCTGTCGCTGGCCGGCCTGCTGCTGTACATGCGGCACAAGCGCCACACCCTGTGGCTGGGCCGCGCCGACATGCGCCTGTTCAAGCTCGACATGACCATCCTCAAGGCGCTGGTGGTCAAAGGCGTGCCGATGGGCCTGCAGATGGTGCTGATCTCGCTGTCGGTGATCCTGCTGATGACCATGGTCAACCAGTACGGCACCGACACCGGCGCCGGTTACGGCGCTGCCCTGCAGCTGTGGAACTACCTGCAGATGCCTGCGATGGCGATCGGCGCGGCGTGCTCGTCGATGGCCGCGCAGAACGTCGGGGCGCAGCGTTGGGACCGCGTGCGTGGCACCGCGCGCCAGGGCGTGCTGTTCAATTTCCTGCTGACCGGCGCGCTGATCCTGCCGCTGGTGCTGTTCGATCGCCAGCTGCTGGCCCTGTTCCTGCCACCGGCCAGCCAGGCGCTGGACATCGCCCGCCACCTCAACCACGTGGTGATCGGCTCGTTCCTGTTCTTCGGCGTCAGCTTCGTGATCTCCGGCGTGGTGCGCTCCACCGGCGCGGTGATTCCGCCATTGCTGATCCTGGCCGGCTCACTGTGGGGCGTGCGCGTACCATTCGCCGAACTGCTGCAGCCGTACTGGGGCGCCGACGCGATCTGGTGGAGCTTCCCGGTCAGCTCGCTGGTGTCGATGCTGCTGTCGCTGGCGTATTACCGCTGGGGCGGCTGGCGCAAGGCGAAGATGATCGGCAAGCCCTCGCACGCCGAAGAGCTGGCTACGCCTTCGGAGATTCCCGCCTGCCCGCCCTCGCCGGTGGCCGACCCGGATGCCGCGCTGGAGTCAGCCCCGCCAAGGTGAGGTGGGTGCGGACCGTTGGTCCGCACAGGCCGTTGAATGTGGTAGGTGCGGACCGTTGGTCCGCACAGGCCGTTGAATGTGGTAGGTGCGGACCGTTGGTCCGCACAGGCCGTTGAATGTGGTAGGTGCGGACCGTTGGTCCGCACAGGCCTGTCAGCCGAGCATGGGCTCGGCTCTACAGAAGACGGTCAGCGCTTCTTCTTCTTCGCAGCGTTGAACGCCGCCGCCGCGCGCAGCAGCGCCTTCAATGCAGCGGCATTGGGCATCGCGCCCTCATGGATGTCGATCGCGCGCCGCATGTTGCCCTCCAGGCTGGCGTTGAACAGACCCTTCGGGTCCGCCAGCGCCGCACCGTTGGCGAAGGTCAGTTTCACCGCCTGCTTGTAGGTTTCGCCGGTGCACAGGATGCCGTTGTGCTCCCACACCGGTGTACCGCGCCACTTCCAGGTTTCCTGCACGTCCGGCAGCGCTTCATGGATCAACGCACGCACGCGTGCCAGCACTTCGCCACGCCAGTCGCCCAGCTCGGCGATGCGTGCATCGATCAGTTCAGCGGCCGGCGTTCCGGCATCGGCAGGGTTCGGTGCGTGCGTGGCCATCAGCGGCTCTCGTTGGCAAGGGGATCGGAACGGTGCGCTTACATGCGCTCGCCGGGTAATGCCGCGGCTTGGCGCACCCAGTCGAGGAACTGTGCTTCATCCAGCACCCCATCCTGTGCAATGTGCAGGTAGCGCGTATCGGCGCTCCGGGAAGGCTCGGGCGGCACCGGCGTCAATGCAGCACCGCGGAAGAACGCCACCTTGATGTAGCGGGTGAAGCAATGGAAGCTGAGAAACCAGCCTGCCCCCGGCGCCACCGCATACATCGGCGAATTCCACTTCACGGCCTTGTGCACGCCAGGCACCGCCTGCACGATCAGCGCATCCAGCTGTACTCCGATCGGCCGCTTCCAGTCCGGCATCGCCGCGATATAGGCCTGCACCGGGGCATCGCCCTCGCCCTTGGCAATCTGCGGATTGCCGCCGGACAGCAGCGTGGGCGCGGCGGAAGGTGCGGTTCGCTTGGCAGGCATCGCACGGCACGTCCATCAGGATGAAACCGCAGCCTAGCGCGGCTCGCACCTGCCGGTCACGGCGCGGTGCGCCATCGGATCAGTCCGCCTGCCGCGCCCGGAACTGCCGCCAGTCCGGCAGCTTGCGGTGGCGGCGCAGCGAGCGCATCAGCGCCGCCATCACCACACCGAACAGGGCACCGGCCAACAGTCCGGCCGCCAGCAGCAGGGCCAGCGGGCGCTCGCTGCCCTGCCACAGCATCAGCCACATCAGCGCGGTCCAGAACAGCCCGAACAGCAGGCCCTGTACCAGCGCATTGGTGCCGAAGCCGGCCAGGATGGGCGGTGGCAGCGCGATGCCCATGCGCCACAGCACACGATGCAGCAGCGGCGCCGACTGCACGCGCGCCAGCCCCTTGCCGTCGAGGAAGCGCAGCGCCGACTGGATGACAGCGGGATAGTGCCGGTTGATGTCGTTCATCACCCGATCGTGGCCGATGCGGTGCCGGAAACGCAAACGGCCACCCGAAGGTGGCCGTCGCGGCAACAACCGAAGTTGTTTATCAGGCCTTTTCGGCCAGACGGGCAGCCTTGGCGGCAGCAGCGGCAGCCAGATCTTCCTTGATGCGGGCAGCCTTGCCTTCCAGGCCACGCAGGTAGTACAGCTTACCGGCGCGGACCTTACCACGACGCTTCACTTCGACCGAGTCGATGATGGCGCTGTGGGTCTGGAACACGCGCTCGACGCCGTAGCCGTGCGAGATCTTGCGGACGGTGAACGAGGAGTTCAGGCCGGCGTTCTTGGTGGCGATGACAACGCCTTCGTAGGCCTGCACGCGCTCGCGGCTGCCTTCCTTCACCTTCACGTTGACGACAACGGTGTCGCCCTGGCTGAACTTCGGCAGTTCACGGGTGATCTGGGCGGATTCGAATTCCGCGACGATGGACTTGTTCAGCTTGCTCATGGGTTACACCGATTCTTGTTCGGGTGGGCGTGTCGTATCGACAACGTAGGCTCATGCAGTCACCGGACTGTGCTGCACGTTTGTTTTGGGTACTGCGCACGCCGGCCGGGGCCGACGGGAATTGGCCATGATAGCCGATAACGCCAGCCCTGCGCTAGGGGCTGGCCTTGTGTTTCTGGGCCTGACGACCCTGCTCCAGCAGCTTGCGGTCGGCCTTGCCCAGCGCCTGTTCATCCAGCAGGTCCGGGCGCCGCTGGGCGGTACGGACCAGCGACTGCTGACGGCGCCAGGCCGCGATGGCCGCGTGGTTGCCCGAGCGCAGCACATCCGGCACGTCACCCAGCGGATGCTGGGCCGGCTGGCTGTAATGCGGGCAGTCGAGCAGGCCGAGGTCGCCCTCGAAGCTGTCCTGCGCCGCCGATTCCGCGTCGTTCAGGGCACCGTCCTGCAGGCGGGCCACGGCGTCGATGATCACCGCCGCGCCCAGCTCGCCACCGGATAGTACGTAGTCGCCGAGGGAGATTTCCTCGTCGACGTTGGCCTCCAGGAAACGCTCGTCGATGCCCTCGTAGCGGCCGCAGAGCAGGACCATGCGCGGCAGTGCCGCCAGTTCCCGCACCTTGGCCTGGGTCAACGGCGCCCCCTGCGGGCTGAGGTAGATCACCCGCGCCGGGGTCGGATCGGCATCACGGATCGCCTGCAGGCAGGCCTGCAGCGGCTCGATCAGCATCACCATGCCCGGGCCACCGCCGAACGGACGGTCGTCCACCCGGCGGTAGTTGCCTTCGGCGTAATCACGGGGGTTCCAGCCATGCAGGCTGAACAACCCCTTCTCCTGCGCGCGCCCGACCACGCCCAGTCCAGCGGACTGGGCGAGGAACTCGGGGAACAGGGTGATGACGTCGAAACGCATGTTCACACTCAGAACTCGGGATCCCAGTCGACCACGACCAGGTTGGCCTCGAAGTCGACCGACTTGACGAAGTCCGGCTGCACGAACGGGATCATCCGCTCGCGGTCACCCCGGACCACCACCACGTCGTTGGCGCCGGTGCTGAACAGGTGCGAGACCTGGCCCAGGGCAACGCCCTCGGTGGTCTTCACGTCCAGGCCTTCCAGGTCCACCCAGTAGTACTCGTCGGGCTTCGGCGGCGGCAATGCACTGCGGGCCACGTAGATCTCGGTGCCGTGCATCGCTTCGACGGTGTCGCGGTCCTCGACGCCGGGGAAACGGGCGACCAGGTGCTTGCCGCTGTCGCGGCCACGCACACCTTCAATCGTGGTTTCCACGCCGGACGGGCTGCGCACGATCCACGGCTGGTAACGGAAAATGGCGGAACGTGGCTCGGTCCAGGACTCGAGCTTGATCTCGCCGCGCACACCAAAAGCGCCGACAACCCTGCCCAGCAGGATGCGGCGCTCGATATCTTTCATCTGCTTCAACCAAGAGGGCCACGCCGAAGCGTGGCCCGTCAGGATCAGGCCGCAGCGGCCTGGGACTTGGTCGCTTCCTTGATCAGGTTGCGGACCTTGTCGGTCGGCTGGGCGCCGTTCTTGACCCAATGGTCAACGCGGGCCAGGTCCAGCTCGATGCGCTTCTCGGCGCCCTGGGCGACCGGGTTGTAGAAGCCAACGCGCTCGATGTTGCGGCCGTCGCGCGCGCTGCGCACGTCGGTGACGATGATGTGGTAGAACGGACGCTTCTTGGCGCCGCCGCGGGTCAGTCGAATCTTGACCATGGTGTTTTTCCTATTGCCCAGTCGCCAGGATGGCGAGGTAAGCGGGCGATTATAGCGGCAGAGCCCGGCCGAGCCAACCCCAGGGGCGCTCGCCCGGGTTCAGATCCCTTTTGCGGCGCAAAAGGGATCTGAACCCAGTCCCTGCCAAGCCACGCCCGCCAGCACCGCCCTGCCCTGTTCAGCCAGTACCTGCGAGCCGGGCAGGACATGCCTGTCGATGGCCTCCAGCGCCCACAGGCCGCTGGCGTTGCAGGCAAAAGCGGCCTTCACGCTATCCAGTTCAGCCAGTGCCAACGGCCGCGTCAGCTGTACCCCCGGCCAATGCTGCTTCAACAACGTCTCGGCGGTACCGCGCAGGGCCGGTGCCTGCGGCCAGAGCAGCCGCTCACCATCGTGAACGGCCAGGTTCCAGGTGCTGCCTTCGCTCACGTCGCCATCGGCGGTCACGAACAGCACATCGTCGAATCCTTCCGCCATCGCCGCGCGACGCTCGGCAAACAGTCCAAACGTACCGACGTGCTTGATCTGCGGCAGCTCGCGCTGCCACACCACGCTGCGCACCCGCTTCGGTGCGACCAGCGCCACCGGCGCGGACACCGCCACCAGCACGTCCACTGGCACCGCAACCAGCGGATTGCGGAAATCGAAACGACGCGAGAACACCGTCACCCGCAGCGAGGCATCGGCCAGCCCGGCCTGCTGCAGGGCCTGCACCATCCAACGCCGCACCTGCGTCGTATCCAGTTCGCTGCCGAACAGTTCGTGCGTGGCCTGCGACAGCCGCGCCAGATGCAGGCCCAGTCCCTGCACGGCGTGGCCGCGCACCTGCAGCGAGGTGAAGTGGCCATAGTTGACCAGCGCAGGTAGCAGATCCTCCACCTGCGTCGGTTGGCCGTTGCAGGTCACGGTCATCGCAGCAGCGCCTGCGCCTGTTCCCACATGCCGCGCAACACGTCGGCGGCCGGCTGTGCCGGGGCCATCCACGCCGACTGCCCGGCCCAGGCCTGCATCGCCGCCAGACGATTTTCCTGCACGGCCTGCTTGCGCATCGGCGCGGTCAGGCCGCGCTGCACCGGGTACGGGCGTGGCGCCGGTGCGCCCTCTGCAGCGGCGGCGCGCACATAGGGTGTCGCCAGACCACGACCCAGGCGGCCGCTGAAGGCACGGGTCGGCCAGGTATCTTCGGGTTCGCTGGCCGCCAATCCATCAGCCCACGCCGAAGCAATCGCCGCTTCGGGCGTGCGCAGGAAGGCGGTGCCGATCTGCACGGCGCTGGCACCCAAGGTGAGTGCGGCAGCGATGCCACGACCATCGGCGATGCCGCCGGCGGCGATCACCGGAATCTGCAGGTGGTCAGCCAGGCGCGGCAGCAGCGCGAACAAGCCGACCAGCTGGCGTTCGGCCATTGCCGGATCAAAGGAACCGCGATGACCACCGGCTTCCACGCCCTGCGCAACCACGGCGTCGGCACCGGCATCCTGTGCCGCGCGCGCTTCGGACAAGGTGGTCGCACAGGCGATCCAGGCAACGCCGGCGTCCTTCAACTGCTGCACGTGGCGCGGCAGCAGCACGCCCATGATGGTCGAGGCCACCGCCGGGCGCGCCGCCAGCAGCGCGGCGAACTGTTCCTCGAAATCGGCGGGCGTGGCGTCGGCAGCGCTGGCCGGCACGTCCGGGCCCCACTGTGCGAGGAAGGCGCGGCTGGCGGCCTCGGCAGCGACATCACGGGTCGGTGCGGGGTCCGGCACCCACAGGTTCACCTGCGCCGGGCCAGTGGAGGTCGCACGGAAGTCGTCCATCCAGCGACCGATATCGGACGACGACGACAGCACCGCGCCCATTGCCCCCATGCTGCCGGCATTGGCCAGCACAGCCGACAACGCCACCGGGCAGGCGCCGGCCATCGGTGCCAGCAGGATCGGAACGGAAACGCCGAAGCGCCGGCAGAACGCCTCGACGCGGGAAGATACAGCGGAACTCTGCATGACGGCCCATCGTTTCGGACAGGCCCCCATGGTGCGCGCAGGATGGGGGTAGAGTCGAGCCTGCTCGGCTGCTGGATGCGGCGCTTCTAGGCCGTCGCCCGAGCATGGGCTCGGGCGCTACATCAGAGTGCGGACGGGGCCGCCATCAACGGAACGGCATGCCGCGGCCGCCCATGGCGCCCATCATGCCCTTCATGCTGCGCAACATGCCCTTCATGCCGCCGCCGGCCATCTTGCTCATCATCTTTTCCATCTGCATGTACTGCTTCATGAGCTTGTTGACGTCGGCCGGGGTCACGCCCGAGCCCTTGGCAATGCGCGCGCGGCGCGAGCCGTTGAGCAGGTTCGGGTTGCGCCGTTCCTTCTTGGTCATCGAGCTGATGATGGCGATCATGCGCGGCACTTCCTTGCCCTGGCTGACCTGCTGCTTCAGATGGTCGGGGATGTTGCCCAGGCCCGGCAGCTTGTCCATCAGGCCGCCGATGCCGCCCATGTTCTGCATCTGCTCAAGCTGGTCGCGCATGTCGTTCAGGTCGAACTTCTTGCCCTTGGCGACCTTCTCGGCCAGCTTGGCGGCCTTGTCCTTGTCGACCTGCTGCTCAACCTGCTCGACCAGCGACAGCACGTCGCCCATGTCGAGGATGCGGCTGGCGATACGGTCCGGATGGAACACATCCAGGCCTTCCGGCTTTTCGCTGACGCCGACGAACTTGATCGGCTTGCCGGTGATGTAGCGCACGCTCAGCGCGGCACCGCCACGGGCGTCACCGTCGGTCTTGGTCAGCACCACGCCGGTCAGCGGCAGCGCGTCACCGAAGGCCTTGGCGGTGTTGGCCGCGTCCTGGCCCGTCATGGCGTCGACCACGAACAGGGTTTCGGCCGGGTTCACGGCAGCGTGCAGGGCCTTGATCTCGGCCATCATCGCTTCGTCGATGGCCAGGCGGCCGGCGGTATCGACCAGCAGCACGTCGACGAACGACTTGCGTGCATCGTCGATGGCGGCGCGGACGATGGCTTCCGGCTTCTGGTCGGCGCTGGACGGGAAGAACAGCACGCCGACCTGCTCGGCCAGGGTCTTCAGCTGCTCGATCGCGGCCGGACGGTAGACGTCGGCCGAGACCACCATCACCTTCTTCTTGCGCTTTTCCTTCAGGTGCTTGGCCAGCTTGCCCACCGTGGTGGTCTTGCCGGCGCCCTGCAGGCCGGCCATCAGGATGATGGCCGGAGCGGGCACATTGAGGTTCAGGTCGCTGGCTTCAGCGCCCATCACCGCGGTCAGCTCGTCGCGCACGACCTTGATCAGGGCCTGGCCCGGGGTCAGCGACTTCAGCACTTCCTGGCCGACCGCACGCACCTTGATGCGCTCGATCAGGGCCTGCACCACCGGCAGCGCGACGTCGGCTTCGAGCAGCGCGATGCGGACCTCACGGGTGGCCTCGCGGATGTTCTCCTCGGTCAGGCGGCCGCGGCCACGCAGGCGCTCGATGGTGCCGGAAAGGCGCTGGGTCAGTGACTCGAACATGCGGCGCAACCTGTCTGAAAGCGGGGGACAATAAGGCAGACAGTATAACGGGTCCGGCTGTATCCCCGGACTGCGACCACGGGGCCGTCGCCAGCATCACGGGGGTATGCGAAACTGCAACGATGTTAATCGTTCTCATCGCCGCCCTGCTCTACCTGGCCGCCAGCGCCCTGCTGGTGCGTGCGCTTGGCCGCGATGAAAGCACCGGCTCCCCCGCCTGGCTGTGGCCCGCCCTGCCGGCGATGCTGCTGCACGGCGGCTACCACGTGATGGTGGCGATGCGCACCAACGGCGGGCCGGACATGCACTTCTTCGCCGCGCTGTCGCTGGTCGGCCTGGGCATGGCCTGGCTGACCTCGCTGGTCGGCGCGCGCGGGCGCATGTCGGCACTGGGCGTGGTGGTGTTCCCGCTGGCCGCGGTACTGCTGCTGGCCTACCACGGCTACGGCCACGAACCGAGCAAGGTGCTGGGCTGGCGCCTGGCCAGCCACGCCTGGCTGGCGCTGCTGGCCTACGCTACGCTGAGCATCGCCGCGCTGCTGGCGATCATGCTGTGGCTGCAGGAACGCGCCCTTCGCCGCCGCGAGTTCCGGCCGTGGCTGCGCGCGCTGCCGCCGCTGGCCGACCTGGAATCACTGCTGTTCCGGGTGATCACCGTCGGCTTCGCGCTGCTGACCCTGACCCTGGTCACCGGCGTGCTGTTCGTCGACGATCTGCTGGCACAGAAGCTGGTGCACAAGACCGTGCTGAGCGTGCTGTCGTGGATCGTGTTCGGCGTGCTGCTGATCGGCCGTCGCCGCTACGGCTGGCGCGGCATGAAGGCGGTGCACTGGACGCTGGCGGCGATGCTGTTGCTGCTGCTGGCGTTCTTCGGCAGCCAGTTCGTGATCGAACTGGTGTTCGGGCACACGCGATAAAGGCGTGCCGACCAACGGTCGGCCCCCACCCCGGTACTGCCAACCAACGGTCGCTCCCCAATCTGGTAGTGCCGGCCGCTGGCCGGCAACAGGGCCACGCCATGCGTGGATGCCGCAGCCGCCCCCCCCACCGTCAAGGGACAGGCTGGGCCAGGATCCGGCGCAGCGAGCGGCCGTTGTTGGAGATCAGGTCGTCGGCCTGCCAGCAGCCCTTGCCCTGGCGGACCATCGGCACGCGCGACACGAACGCCTGCTTCTCCACTGCGTAGTGGATCTCGACCATGCCGGTATCAGCCGTGGCCCCCTTCCACTGATAGGTCACCGGGCCCTCGATGTCAGCGTCCTGCGCGTCCAGCCACGGATCCCAGTCGATGTTGCAGATGCCCTGCTCGCGCGCCTGGCAGGCGCGCTCGCCACGCAGGGCTTTGCCAAAGCTGTCGCTGACCAGCGCCTGCGGTGCGTCCAGCACAAAGCCGTTGTCACCCGACGTCGCCTCGAAGAATGCGCGGGCCACGGCGGCGGGTTCCTGGCAGGCCGGCGCCGCCTGCACGTTGGCGGCCAGCAGCAGCCCGGTGATCACGAACATCCCTGTCTTTCGCATGTATTTCTCCTTGAGGTAGTGCCGGGGGCGGGGCGGCCCCCCCCCCCCAAACCGCCGCCGGGGGCGCCCGCCGCCGGGCCACCACTTTGTGGTTTGTGCCGGCGGCGGGCCGCAAACTCTGGATACCCGGGCGCCGCCGCCCCGCGGCCGCCACTACCCGATACCAGGCTTACAACCCGTAACGCTCGATCACATCCAGGTGCGGCTGGCGATCCTGGTCGCAGGCCTCGGCCAGGCGCAGCCAGCAATGCGGATGCGGCCACTTCGCGGTTTCCTGCTGCAGGAAGCGGTGCAGTGCCAGCGGTGCATGGTCCTGCGGCTGGGCGACGGTGAACAGCAGGCCCGGCAGCGTGCCCTCCTCTTCTTCCGGATCGGTTACGGTGTAGTCCGCACGGCTGTGCGACCACACCTGCCAGCCCTGCGCCTCGGCCGCTGCGACAAAGGCATTCCACGCCTCCTCGCCGGGATGCGCACCGTCGATCAGCCAGCTGCGGGCGAAGCCGCCGCGCTCCAGCACATGCACCTGCGCATAGGTCGGGATGAAATGCTCGCGTGCCTCTTCTTCCTCCGGCGCCGGGTGCACCAGCGCAGCATCGAACACCACCCAGTCGCCCACCTGCTGCGCGCGGTTGGCCGGTGCGTTCTCGACGATACGTGCGGTGACCGGGCCACTGCGGCGCGCGTAGTACTCCATCGGCTCGCCGTTCTCTTCGCTGCGGATGATCACCCAGCCCCACGGCTCCTCGACCACGCCGTCCTGGCTGGACAGCTCCATGCCGATCGCGGCCGCCGAGCGGCGCACCGCATCCCAGTCGCGTGCCGCGCTGGCCGCGCTCATGTGGTCCCAGTGCGCGGCATTCGGTTCTTCCAGCAGCTCCACCAACTGCGCATAGCAGGCCTGGGCCTCGCTGAAGCGGCCGGTTTCCATGTACATCCGCGCCAGCGTGCCGCGCGCACCGTGCGAACCGGGCGATGCCGCCAGCAGCGCCTGCGCGGCCTGCTCCAGCGCTGGCCAGTCCGACACGCGGCGGGCGCGCTGCACCTCGCACCAGTGCGCGAACACCGGCACGCTGCCGCGATAGAGGTCGGCCAGCTGGCGCAGGCCGTCGTCGTCACCCTGCTCGGCCAGCCAGCGCATCAGCGTGTAGGCGGCCGGACCATCATCCTGCGTGTGTGCGCGCACGAAGCGCCACAGCAATGCGCGCGCTTCGGTCTGTGCACCACAGGCGCTCAGCGCGGAGGCAGCCATCTCGGCCAGCGCCTCGTCATCTGGCAACTGCGCCTGTGCCTGCAGCAGCCACTGCGCCTCACGTTCGGGATCGCGCGACTGGTTCTGCTCTCCCTGCTCGTTCAGCCAAACCAGTAGTTCAGCGGCTGGTACCGGCAGCGGCGCCACATCCGGCAATGCATCGATGCGTGCCGCCAGGCCGCCCACCAGCGCTGCCGCACCGCGGTCCTGGCGCAGCTGTGCCAGATGGGTACGCGCCAGTTCCAGCTGGCGCAGTGCCACCCAGCGCGCGCCACGCTGCAGGGCCAGCTCCAGGCTCAGCGCGGCGACTTCGATCAGCAGGCGGTGCGAGCCAACCTCGGCAAAGTGTTCGATGATGGTGTTGAAGCGCGTGCCCAGATCCCACGTATTGCGTGCAGGATCGCGCCGGCACAGCGCTGCGGCGGTGTTCGCCCACAGCCGCCAATAGGTAGGCGTCAGTTCGCTCCACGGCACCAGCTGCTGCACGGCCTCTTCGTCGCGGCCCAGCTGGGCCAGCGCCCACGCCTTGGACAGGCGGCGCGGCACCGTACAGTTGGCCGGCTCGTACTCGCCGGACGCGGCCACTTCGGCCTCGCGCTTCTCGATCAGCACCAGCGCTTCTTCGGCGCGGCCCATGCCCAGCAGGATCTTGATCTGCATCTCCGGGAAGCTGTCGAACACTTCCTTGCCACAGGCCTCGATCGCATCCGACTGCACCTGCAGGTAGTCCAGCGCATCCTGGCCGCGGCCATCGTCAAGCAGGGCATCGGCCTTCTCGCAGCTCAGGCACTGGAAGCAGGCCCAGCTCGGGTCGATTCGCGCCAGCGTTTCATCACACACCTCGACGCGCTCGGGAACCCAGCCCGGGCCATCGATGTTGCCGTAGCAGGCAGCCAGATCCTGGGTCACGCAGATCGACTGCGGGCACTCCAGCGTGTCCTCACGATGCGCACGCTCGAACAGCGCCACGGCTTCGCCCAGCGCGCTCTCGCCTTCGACGCGATTGCCGACGCGGTTGCGCAGCGCCCAGTGGCCGACATAGACATCGACCCACGGGTTGTCCAGCGCCTTGCCCAGCGCTCGCGCTTCGGGCAGCAGCGCGTCGACGCGGTCGACACGCAGCTCGCTCACCTCGTCGGCGAGGCGGTTCAGCAGGTGCGCATTCTGCGCCTGGCCGGCCTGTCGCAGGTCGCCCTGCAGTTTTTCGACCCAGTTCCAGATGTCCATGGGGTAAGTACTCCTGTCTAGCGAAGGCTGGATGAGAGGATGCGGTGCTCAGCGCAGCATCTGCTGCAGGGCACCGGCGATATCGGTAAAGGCGCCGTTGAGATCCGGGCCCGGTGTGGCGGTCGCGCGGGCCAACGGACGGCCCTGTGCGGCAACGATGATCTTCAGTGAGCGCAGCAGGCGTGCTGCGGCTTCGGCCTGTGGATGCCCCTCGCGCTGGGCGCGCAACAGCGCCTGCACCGCCGGGTTGTCGAGGTTGAGGTACAGCCGCGAGGGTGCGCGCGATTCGATGCGTGCGGTGAACTGCCGGGCCAGGCGCAGCGCGGCCATCGACACGCGCTTGTCGTTCTCGTCGTCTTCCAGGCGCTGCTTCAGTTCGGCCTCGCGGTCGGGCACCACCACCACCGGCAGCGACTCGGGGCTGAAGCGTGCCGGCAGCAACTGCTCGCCATCGCCCAGCTGCTCGCGCAGCCATGCCAGCTGCGCCTCGTCGAGGCTGTCGTCGCTGCGGAACAGCGCACGGTTACCCTGTTCGGTCCCCAGTTCAACCAGGCGCAGGCCCTTGGCCTGGGCCCAGCGCCGCAGGAACGGCACCACGGCATAGCGATGGCCATGCGCGACCGGCACGCCCATCGCGCGGAACAGCATTTCCTCGAAGCCGCCGCCGTTGTCGAGAATGACGTGCACGGCACCGCGTGCGGGCAGCGCACTGGCAGGCAGATCGCCCTGCGAGGTCGGCACGCGAACATGCTCCAGCAGCAGTTCGAACAGGCGGTCATCGCACAGCGCCGCGCCCAGCAGCGCCTCGTTGTGGCGGGTCAGTACCCGCCGCCAGGCTTCCGGCTGCTGCCGCGCGACGTCGGCCAGACCATCAATCAGCGCCTCCAGCAGCGCATGCTGCACGGCGCGGTACTGGTCATCGCGCTGCAGGTCTTCGCGGCTGGCAGTAGGCGTGAGCCGGGAGGATTCGATCACCCCGCCGATGAAACCCGCCCACGGCGGCAGCAGGTCGCGCGCATCGTCGTCCAGCAGCATGCCGCGCACGAACACCGACAGGTTGCGGTTGTCGCTGGTGCCGTAGGTGGCGCCGTCCTGCACCCACAGCAGGCCGGTGGCATCGCTGTTGCCATCGGCACGCAACGGCACGGTGACGATCGGCTCGAAATCATGTTCGAAACGCGCGGCGAACTGCAGCGCCTGGCGGCGCGCCTGCACCGGATGCAGGGCAACATCACCCTGCCCACGCCACGGCGGCGGCTCGGGGTTGAGCGCCTCGGCCGCGGCACCGATGAAGATCGGCTCGGACAGCAGCGCGCAGTAACGGCCCAGTACCTCGTGCAGGCGCGCTTCGTTGGCCAGCGGCAGGAAGTCCGGATGCAGCTCCAGCTCCACCTCGGTGCCGACCGCGCGCGCCGGCATTTCGCTGACGGTGTACTGCTCGGCGTTGCTGGACACGTACAGATGGCCAAGATCCGGCGTCTGGTACGAGGTGGTACGCACACTGACCCGGCGCGCCAGTACGAAGGCCGACAGGAAGCCGAGGCCGAACATGCCGATCAGGCCCTCATCGTCCTCGCCGCCCTGACGCAGGCCACGGGTATAGCCGACGCCGACGGTAGCCAGGTAATCGTGGATCTCCTGGCGGGTCAGGCCAGCACCGGTATCGGTGATGCGCAGTACGCCGGCGCCGGCATCGACCTGCACCGAGATGCGCGAAGGCACTTCGATGCCGGGCTGTTCGATGCGGCGGCGGATGATCGAGTCGTGCGCGTTCTGCACCAGCTCACGCAGCGCCACCACCGGGGTGGAATACAGGTGCTTGCCCAGCACCGTCATCAGTCCATTGAGATCGACCCCGGCGCGACGGATTTCGGCGTTGGGGGCGGTGAGCGCGGTGTCCTGCATGTAATCGTTTACTCCTGGGCACGGAAAGACGCCAGAGGGCGCCTTCGTCGAGCGGGAAAAACTAGCACAGGGAAGCTGACCGTTACCGTGCACACCGCCGCATTCCGCACGCGCGAAGGCAACGCCGGGCCATGCCCGGCGGGCGCGCGGCAGGCATCACGCCGCGTCGATGGCCTCGGACAGCCGCTCCACCGCGATCACTTCCATGCCTTTCACCGAACCGCCCTTGGGGGCGTTGGCCTTGGGCACGATGGCGCGCTTGAAACCATGGGTGGCGGCCTCGCGCAGGCGGTCTTCGCCATTGGGCACCGGGCGGATCTCGCCGGACAGACCTACTTCGCCGAAGGCGATGGTCTTCTCCGCCAGCGGCCGGTCCTGCAGCGAGGACAACACCGCCAGCAGCACTGGCAGGTCGGCAGCGGTCTCCTGCACGCGGATGCCACCGACCACATTGACGAACACGTCCTGATCGCCGACCAGCACGCCGCCGTGGCGATGCAGCACCGCCAGCAGCATGGCCAGCCGGTTCTGCTCCAGGCCGACCGCGACACGGCGCGGGTTCGACAGCGGCGACGCATCGACCAGCGCCTGCACTTCCACCAGCAGCGGCCGGGTACCCTCGCGGGTGACCATCACGCAGCTGCCCGGCTGATGGGTGCTGCCGCCGGAAAGGAAGATCGCCGATGGGTTGGAGACCTCCTTCAGGCCCTTGTCGCCCATCGCGAACACGCCCAGTTCGTTGACCGCGCCGAAGCGGTTCTTGAACGCACGCAGCAGGCGGAAGCGGCTGCCGCTCTCGCCCTCGAAGTACAACACCGCATCGACCATGTGCTCAAGCACGCGTGGGCCGGCGATGCCGCCCTCCTTGGTCACGTGACCGACCAGGAACACGGCGGTGCCGGTCTCCTTGGCGAAACGCACCAGCCGCGCCGCGCTCTCGCGCACCTGGCTGACCGAGCCGGGCGCGGCGGTCAGGCTCTCGGTCCACAGGGTCTGCACCGAGTCGGCCACGATCAGCCGCGGGCCGGCCTTGGACGCATGCTGCAGGATCGACTCGACGCCGGTCTCGGCCAGCGCATTGACGCCATCCAGCGGCAGCTCCAGACGATGCGCGCGGCCGGCCACCTGTGCCAGCGACTCCTCGCCCGTGACGTACAGCACCGGCAGCTCGGCCGCCATCTTCGCCACCGCCTGCAGCAGCAGGGTCGACTTGCCGATGCCCGGGTCACCACCGACCAGTACCACCGCGCCCTCGACCAGGCCACCGCCCAGCACGCGATCGAACTCGCCGATGCCGGTCGAGACCCGGCGATGCTCGGTCTGCTCCACGTCCTTCAGGGCGGTGATCTTCGGCCGGTCGATCTTGCCGGCCCAGCCGGCCCGGCGCGAGGCCGGCGCCTTGGCCGCCGCCGCGCTCTCCAGCACGATTTCCGACAGCGAGTTCCAGGCATTGCACTCGGTGCACTGGCCCTGCCACTTGCTGAATTCGGCGCCGCATTCATTGCAGACGTAGGCGGTGCGGGCTTTTGCCATCGGATGATTTCCAGCAACGGGAACAGGCGTGGCAGGATAGCCGAGCCGGGTCGCAGGTGCTGCGACCGCTCAAGTCCTGCCCACCCGCGCCGATAGGGGTCGCGGGCGTGCGCCTTGCGGGCGCCCCTCCCTCCCCCACTGGATTCAACATGACTGGCAGTTACAGTCAGAGCCTGGTCATCATCTCCCTGCTGGTGGCCATTCTTGCTTCGTACACGGCGCTGGACATGGCCGGGCGTCTGGCCACGGCGGAAGGCCGCGTGGCCCGCTGGTGGCTGGCCGGGGGGGCGGCGGCCATGGGCCTGGGCATCTGGTCGATGCACTTCATCGGCATGCTGGCCTTCGACCTGCCGATTCCGGTGGGTTACGACCTTGGCATCACCCTGTACTCGCTGGCAGTGTCGATCGGCGCCTCGGCCTATGCGCTGTGGCTGGTGTCGCGGCCCAGCCTGCCCTGGCGCCGGCTGCTGGCCGGCGCCGTGCTGATGGGCCTGGGCATTGCCACCATGCATTACCTGGGCATGGCGGCGATGCGCATGCAGCCCGGCATCGACTACCACCCGGGCTGGTTTGCCGTCTCCATCGCGGTAGCCATCGGCGCCGCTGGTGCAGCGCTGTGGATCGCCTTCCGCCTGCGTACCGAGCAGCGCAACACCCTGCGTCTGCGCGCATTGGCCTCGCTGGTGATGGGCCTGGCCATCGTCGGCATGCATTACACCGGCATGGCCGCCGCGCGCTTCCCCGAAGGCAGTATCTGTGGCGCCGTCGGCAGTGGCGGCATCGACACGCGCTGGCTGGCGGTACTGGTGATCGTCACCACCGTGGCCACCCTGGGCATCGCGCTGGTGGCCTCGCTGTTCGACCGGCAGATGCGCGTGCGCACCGGGCTGCTGGCCGATTCACTGGCACACGCCAACAACAAGCTGATCCAGGCCGCCCTGCACGACCCGCTGACCCAGCTGCCCAACCGCATGCTGCTGCAGGACCGTATCGAGCAGGCCATCGAGAAGGCGCGGCGGCGCCACCATGCGGTGGCGGTGATGTTCTGCGACCTGGACGGCTTCAAGGCGGTCAACGATGCCTACGGGCACCAGCTGGGTGATCGCCTGCTGGTGGCAGTGGCGCAGCGTATCGGCGGCCTGCTGCGGCCGCAGGACACCTTCGCCCGCCTCGGCGGCGACGAGTTCGTGATCGTGCTGGCCATCGATATTCCCGACGATGCGGTGGTGGTCGCCGAGCGGATCATCGCGGCAGCTGGCGAACCGTTCCTGCTGGATGCAGCCGAGCTGCAGGTCAGCGCCAGCCTGGGCATCGCGCTGTATCCAGATGACGCCGGCAACGAGCGCGAGCTGATGGCACACGCCGACGCGGCGATGTACCACACCAAGGAAACCGGCCGGAACGGCTATACGTTCTTCACCCCGTCGATGCAGCTCAGCGCCAACCGCCAGCTGCGCCTGCTGCAGGACCTGCGCAAGGCCGTGACGCGCAATGAACTGGTCCTGCATTACCAGCCCAAGTTCCCGGCCGCCGGCGCACCGGCCACCGGCGCCGAAGCGCTGCTGCGCTGGCAGCACCCGGAGCTGGGCCTGCTGGCGCCGGATGTGTTCATTCCCATCGCCGAACGCAGCGGCCTGATCCTGCCGATCGGTGACTGGGTATTGGACCGCGCCTGTGCGCAGCTGCGTGCATGGCACCAGGCCGGGCATGCGGAATGGTCGATGGCGGTGAACCTGTCGCCGTTGCAGTTCGCCTCGCCGGCGCTGCTGGACAGTGTGCGCGAGGTGCTGCAGCGGCACCGGATCGAACCCGCGCGGCTGACCCTGGAGATCACCGAGACCACGGCAATGAAGGACGTCGATGCCAGCCTGGCGATCCTCAACGACCTGACCGCGATGGGCGTGCACATCGCCATCGACGATTTCGGCACCGGCTACTCCAGCCTGCTGTACCTGAAGCGGATGCCGGCCACCGAACTGAAGATCGACCGTGCGTTCGTGCATGACCTGGAACGCAACGACGAGGATGCCGCCATCGTCTCGTCGATCATCGCGCTGGGCCGCACCCTGCAGCTGCAGGTGGTGGCCGAGGGCGTCGAGACCCAGGCACAGCGCGAATACCTGAGCGAGCTGGGCTGCGACCAGTTGCAGGGGTATCACCTGGGCCGGCCGATGGAGGCCGAGGAGTTCCTGCGCCGGGTGGGGTGAGGCCCCGGTTTCGGGGTCGGATCCCTTGCCGCAGGCCAGGGCTCTGACCCCAGATGGATCCTGCACGCTCCCATCCACGCATGGCGTGGATCTACTGGCTGGCGGCCAGCGGCCGGCACTACCCATTCGCAGGCAAACAAAAAGGCCGCCCGAGGGCGGCCTTTCTGCGTGGCAACGTCGCGAGGACGTCAGTGCATCATGTGCACGTTCATGTTGTGCATGACCCACAGGGTGCCGATCACGATGATGCCGATCACCACGACGGTGAAGGCTGCAGCGTTGACGTTCCAGCGGCTTTCCGAAGAGCGGTCCAGGTGCAGGAAGAACACCAGGTGGACCAGCATCTGCAGCACCGCGGTGACCGCGATCACCACACCGTTGACGGTGCGCGAGAAGTCGCCCGACATCACCATCCAGAACGGGATGACGGTCAGCACCACCGCCAGCACGAAGCCGATCAGGTAGGACTTGACGCTGCCGTGGCTCTCGCCGCCGGCGGCGTGGTCGTGTGCATGGTTGTCATGTGCCATTACAGCGCTCCATTGAGATAGACGACGGAGAACACGCCGATCCAGATCAGGTCCAGGAAGTGCCAGAACAGGCTCAGGCACGCCATGCGGGTCTTGTTGGTCGGGGTCAGGCCGTACTTCTTCAGCTGCACGAACATCACCAGCAGCCACAGCAGGCCGGCGCTGACGTGCAGACCGTGGGTACCGACCAGGGCGAAGAACGCCGACAGGAAGGCACTGCGGTCCGGACCGTAGCCCTGATGGATCAGGTGCTGGAACTCCCACACTTCCATGCACATGAAGCCGAAGCCCAGCAGCCAGGTGATGCCCAGCCACAGGTACATCTGGCCCATCTGCTTGCGGTGCATGGCGATCATGCCCAGGCCGAAGGTCAGCGACGAGGTCAGCAGCAGCGCGGTTTCCCACGCCACGAACGGAAGCTCGAACAGGTCCTTCGCGGTGGGACCACCATCGGTACCGCCGGACAGCACCACGTAGGTGGCGAACAGCGAGGCGAAGATGAGGCAGTCGCTCATCAGGTACACCCAGAAACCGAAGACGGTGTTGCCGCCGGTGTCGTGGTGCTCGTGGTCGTCATGGCCATGGGCCGCCGCATGCGCGGCGTGCCCGTGGCTCAGGGTCGAGGTATTGGTGCTCATGCCTTCAGCTCCGACTTCACCAGGCCCTGGTTTTCCAGGTGCTTGCGGTGTTCGTTCTCGATGCGTTCAACCTCCGCGGCCGGGACCCAGTAGTCCACGTCCTGGTCGAAGGTGCGGTAGATGAACGTGGCGATCATGCCGACGAAGCCGACGATGGCCAGCCACCAGATGTGCCAGATCATCGCGAAGCCGAACACCAGGCTGAAGGCACCGATGACAACGCCCGTGCCGGTGTTGCGCGGCATGTGGATGTCGGTGTACTTGGCCGGCTTCGGCCAGGCTTCACCACGCTGCTTGCGCTCCCAGAAATCGTCCAGCTCGGTGACTTCCGGCAGCGTGCCGAAGTTGTAGAAGGCCGGCGGCGAAGAGGTTTCCCACTCCAGCGTACGGGCATCCCACGGGTCGCCGGTCAGGTCGGCGGTCTTCTTGCGGTCGCGGATCGACACGGCCACCTGGATGATCTGGCACAGGATGCCGGCACCCACGATGAAGGCACCTGCGGCAGCCACCAGCAGCAGCGGCTCGTAGGCCGGGTTGACGGTGCTCTGCAGACGACGGGTCATGCCCATGAAGCCCAGCACGTACATCGGCATGAAGGTCACGTAGAAGCCGATGAACCAGCACCAGAACGCGCACTTGCCCCAGAACTCATTGAGGCGGAAGCCGAACATCTTCGGCCACCAGTAGGTGATGCCGGCGAACATGCCGAACACCACGCCGCCGATGATGACGTTGTGGAAGTGGGCGATCAGGAACAGGCTGTTGTGCAGCACGAAGTCGATGGCCGGGATCGCCAGCATCACGCCGGTCATGCCGCCGATGGTGAAGGTGACCATGAAGCCGATGGTCCACAGCACGGGCGTGGTGAACTGCACGCGACCGCGGAACATGGTGAACAGCCAGTTGAAGATCTTCACGCCGGTCGGGATCGAGATGATCATCGTCGTGATGCCGAAGAAGGCATTGACGTTGGCACCCGAGCCCATGGTGAAGAAGTGGTGCAGCCACACGATGAACGACAGCACGCCGATGCAGGCGGTGGCGTAGACCATGCCCTTGTAGCCGAACAGCGCCTTGCGCGAGAAGGTCGCGATGACTTCGGAGAACACACCGAATGCCGGCAGGACCAGGATGTACACCTCCGGGTGACCCCAGATCCAGATCAGGTTGATGTACAGCATGGCGTTGCCGCCACCGTCATTGGTGAAGAAGTGCGTACCCAGGTAACGGTCCAGGGTCAGCAGCACCAGGGTGATGGTCAGCACCGGGAAGGCAGCGACGATCAGCACGTTGGTCACCAGGGCGGTCCAGGTGAACACCGGCATCTGCATCAGCTTCATGCTGGGGGTACGCATCTTCAAGATGGTGATGAAGAAGTTGATACCGCTCAGCGTGGTACCCAGGCCTGCGACCTGTAGACCCCAGATGTAGTAGTCCATGCCTACGCTTGGACTGTATTCGATGCCCGACAGTGGCGGGAACGCCAGCCAGCCGGTGGCAGCGAACTCACCGATCCACAGCGACAGCATGATCAGCACCGCGCCGGACACGAACAGCCAGAAGCTGAGCGAGTTGACGAACGGGAACGCGACGTCGCGCGCACCGATCTGCAGCGGCACGGCCAGGTTCATCAGGCCGGTGATCAGCGGCATCGCCACGAAGAAGATCATGATCACGCCGTGGGCGGTGAAGATCTGGTCGTAGTGGTGCGGCGGCAGGTAACCCTCGGACCCGCCGACGGCAAGCGCCTGCTGGGTACGCATCATGATGGCGTCGGAGAAACCACGCAGCAGCATGACGAAGGCGACGATGAGGTACATCACGCCGATCTTCTTGTGGTCCACCGAGGTGAACCACTCCTTCCACAGATAGCCCCACAGCTTGAACTTGGTGATCAGGGCCATGACGCCCAGGCCACCAAGAACCGCGCCGATCAACGTCGTCAGGACGATCGGATCGTGGGGGATCGACTCAAGAGAGAGTTTTCCCAACATGTTCATTCTCCCGAGCCCGCGTGGCCGGCGTGACCGGCGGCGGCGTGCTCGTCAGCAGTGTGTCCGGCGTGTTCGGCCGGAGCGGCAGCAGCGTCGGCGTGGCCTTCGTGGCCCTCGTGACCTGCATGGGCGTCGTGGCCTTCAGCAGCAGCACCGTCGGCCGGGGCCTTGTGCTCGTGCTTCATGCCGTAATGCTTGTTGTCACCCATGTGCTTGGCGATGACCCAGTCGAACAGGCCTTCTTCGGTCTTGCCGAAGTAGGTGACCGGGTACCACTCGGCGTTGCGTGCTTCACCCAGCGCCTTGAACGAAGCCTTGTCCAGGGTCTGCTCGCCGGCACGGACCTGGTCCAGCCACTGGCGGTATTCGGCATCGGTGACCGAGTAGGCGGTGAAGTGCATCTTGGCGAAGCCCGCGCCGCTGTAGTGCGAGGACATGCCCGGGAATTCACCGGTCTCGTTGGCGATCAGATGGAGCTTGGTCTCCATCGCAGCCATCGAGTAGATCATGCTGCCCAGGTGCGGGATGAAGAAGGCATTCATCACCGAATCGGACGTGATCTTGAAGTTCAGCGGCGTGTTGACCGGGAACTTGATTTCGTTGACGACCGCCACCTTCTCTTCCGGATAGATGAACAGCCACTTCCAGTCCAGCGAGATCGCCTCGATGGTGACCGGCTTGACGTCCGAATCCAGCGGCTTGTACGGGTCCAGTGCGTGCGACGAGCGCCAGGTCAGGACCGCCAGTACCAGCACGATCATGCAGGGAATGGACCACACCACCACCTCGATCGCCGTCGAGTGGGACCACTTCGGCTCGTAACGGGCCTTGGTGTTGGAGGCGCGATACTTCCACGCGAAGGTCAGGGTCATGATGATGACCGGGATGACGACCAGCAGCATGAGCACGGTGGCCGTGATCAGCAGGGTCTTCTCATCCTGGCCGATCTGGCCCTTCGGACTGAGGATGGCCACCGCATCGCAACCGGTGAGCATCACCAGCAACGACAGCAGCAGGCCCGGGCGCAACCAGCGCCCAAGGGTTTTCAACGGAATCATCGGTCGATCCAATTGCGAGGGAATGCCGTTCCCCGTCCTGCCTGTTCCGGCCAAAGCCGGTCCCACCGGTCCGGAAGACAGGCAGGGAGGTGGGGTCGAGTCAGCCTTTCAATTTTAGGCCGTCACCCACCATTTAAGAAAGGCATTGACAATGATCGGGCGCAGGAAAGGCCCGTTTCAGGCTGCGACACGTTGTCGCAGTGCGCAGGCGCGGCGGGCAGGACGCCCGGGGGCGGCATCCTAGCATCTGGTGCTGGCCGGCGGTCCGCCCTCGTTCGGCAAAGTCATCTGAACATGTTCAGGCGTGCTGGCGAGTGCCTGGCATGGGATGCTCGGCGCAGGAGGAAGGCCCGTGGACAAGATCGACTTCAGGAAGCGCGATCGCGCGTTGTACCAGCCCCCGGTGGGCCGGTTCGTGACTGTGGACGTACCGGCCCTGCCCTACGTGATGGTCGACGGCCACGGTGATCCGAATACCGCCCCCGCCTACCTGCAGGCCGTGCAGTGGCTGTACTCGGTGAGCTATGCACTGAAGTTCGCGCTGAAGGCCATGGGCCAGGACTACGTGGTGCCACCGCTGGAAGCACTGTGGAGCGCCGAGGATCCGGCCAGCTTCGTCGCGCGGCGGAAGGATGAGTGGGCCTGGACCGTAATGATCCGCACGCCCGAGGGCATCGGCCCTGCGCAGTGGCAGGCCGCGATCGGCAAGGCGCGCACCAAGCTGGGAGAGGCTCCGCCCAGCCTTCGCCATGAAATCCTTGCCGAGGGCCCCAGCCTGCAGACCTTGCACGTGGGCGCCTACGACGACGAAGGCCCCACCCTGGCGCATCTGCATGACGAACTGATGCCCGCACTGGGATACACCTTTGCCGGCCCCCATCATGAGATCTACCTGAGCGACCCGCGCAGGACCGACGCGGCACGGTTGAAAACCGTGCTGCGGCAGCCGGTGCGGCCGATTGAGCCTGATGAGGACTCCTGCACGTGACACAAGGAACGCCATGCGCCTGATCAACCGGCTGCTGCACTGGACCACCCTGCCCGCCGGGCGCCGCCTGGTGGCCGTGCTGGGTACTGCGCTGGTGATCGTGCTGGCCTGCAATCCGGCGCTGTCGCCGTTGCTGCCGGTGGTGGACGCGCTCGGGCTGGACGTGCTGGTGTTGTTGCTGGGTGCGCAGGTGGTGGCGGTACTGCCTTGGGTGCGGGAGCGCGCCGCGCGCGGAACCAGAGTGCTTGCACGCCTGCTGATCGGCGCATCGGCGGGAGCAGCAGGTGGGTATCTCCGGCAGCTCGCGTGGTGGCTGGCTCGGGGTGCGGGGATCGTTGGACGTCAATGAAGCTGTGTTTGCTTCGGTGACTTTGCCGACCGACCTTTCCCTTCGGGCACAAACAGAAAGCCCCGGCAACGGCCAGGGCTTCCTGTTGATGTAACTGCTCGTCTTGCGTGGAGTGCGTCTAGAACGCGGTCGGACCGATTTGAATCACACCATCATGGGTCAATGCGAGACGGATCTTGGTTCTGCCACCCGCCGTGACCACGTGGGAAATTTCGCGCCTGTGCGCCGATTCATCCCCCCACGAACAGAGCCCTTTACCCGCGAAACTTGCGCTGACAATGCGATTCCCGGCAGGCACAGACAGCGAGACAGACTCGCCCCGCTGCAGATGGGCTGCCAGGGTGCCGTCGATATACAGTGCAAGTGGGCAGGCCCCACCAACCACGCCGACGTCGCGCGTAACGATTACCTGTCCGGAAGCACTGTCCTCCATCCCATTGAAGGCGAAAATCCGCTCGGCAGGCACCGGCTGCGCCTGTTCGGAGCTGATCTGACGGGTCGCACAGCCGGCGAGAACGACGCACGCAATCAGACTCACCACGATCTTCTTCATGACATCCCCTGTTGATTGAAACTGACTTGCCCAGTCCAGCCCAGCGCCGCAAGCAATCCACGACGGCAATGGTAATGACCCCGACCGAGCCGGTACATGCCTGCAGTTCCATCGGACGCTTCCGCCAGGGCCGGGCCGCGCCAGCACAGCCCAAACAAAAAGCCCCGACCAAGGCCGGGGCTTTTCATACAACTGGTGCCGGAAACAGGAGTCGAACCTGCGACCTACGCATTACGAATGCGCCGCTCTACCAACTGAGCTATTCCGGCGGAGCCCGCGATTTTACGGGCTGGGCGCCCCGGCGGTCAATCCACCCGGCTCAGCCCGCCTCCACCCGGTTCGCACACACCCGCCCCTCGGCGAAATCCTGCAGGTTCCCCAGCGTGATCGCCGAGATCTCCTGCAGCGCCTCCACGGTGAAGAAGCCCTGGTGGCCGGTCACCAGTACGTTGGGGAAGGTCATCAGGCGCTGGAAGGCCTCGTCGTCGATGATCTCGCCAGACAGGTCCTGGAAGAACAGCGCGCTTTCCTGTTCGTAGACGTCGATGGCCAGATGGCCAAGCCGGCGCGACTTCAGCGCGCGGATCACCGCGTGGGTATCGACCAGTGCGCCGCGCGAGGTGTTGACCAGCATCGCGCCGGTCTTCATCCGCGCCAGCGAGGCGTCATTGATCAGGTGCTGGGTATCGGGCGTCAGCGGGCAATGCAGCGAGACAATGTCGGCGCGCGCCAGCAGTTCGTCCAGTCCAACCATGTCGCCCACGCCAGCGAAGGCCGGCGACGGGTACGGGTCGTGCCCCAGCACGGTGCAGCCCATGCCCTTGAAGATGCGCGCGGTAGCCAGCCCGATCTTGCCGGTGCCAACGATGCCGACGGTGCGCCCATACAAGGTGCGTCCGAGCAGGCCATCGAGCATGAAGTTGCCCTCGCGCACGCGGTTGTAGGCACGATGGGTCTGGCGGTTGAGGGTCATCACCAGCGCCAACGCGTGCTCGGCCACCGCCTCCGGCGAATAGGCCGGCACCCGTGCGACGAACAGGTCCAGCGCTTTTGCGGCGGCCAGGTCCACATTGTTGAAGCCGGCGCAGCGCAGCAGTACGGCGCGCACGCCCAGCGCATGCAGCGCGTGCAGTACCGGCGCATCGAGACGGTCGTTGACGAACACGCAGACGGCAGCGCAATCCTGCGCAAGCGCGGCGGTATGCACGTCCAGCGCGGCATCGAAGTACACGAACGCGAAGCCCTTTCCAGCGGCATCGCGCTGGTTGGCCTCCTCAAGGAAACGACGATCATAGGGGCGGGCGCTGAAGACGGCGATCTGCATGGACGGGCCTGGGTGGAATGCCACGCCGACCATACCGCAGCAACGCACCCTCTGGGGATGGCACCGGCGATGCAGGCATCGCCGGTGCCACGTGCCGCTTAGAACCGGTAGCCCAGGCCCAGCATCACGCCGTTCTGGATCTGCCCATCGCGGCGCTCGCCCAAGTAGTCGGCCATGATCGACAGCCGCTCGCTGGCACGGCTGGTCACGCCCACGTTCCAGGCCAGCACCTGCTCGCCCACCGCCTGGCTGCTGGCGCCGAACACCAGATCCGGTGCCGCAGCGAAGCCGGTGCTGTAGCGCGCCTGCGAATCGCCCAGCTCCTTCTGCCAGACCACGCGGGCACGCGGGGTGATGCGCTCGCCGTTGTTACCCTCGAAGGTCTTGAACAGCTGCAGGCCCGCGCCCACGCGGATGCTCTCCAGGCTGCCGCTGCGGCCGACCAGTGCACCTGCGCCCTGCCCTTCGTTGAAGCGGGTGGCTGAGGTACGCGCGTAGTCCACCACCGGCAGCAACGGCTGGATCACCAGACCCTTGCCGGTGGTGAACGAAAACGCGTGTTCCACACGCGCGGAGATCGCATCGTTGCTGTACTTCGCACGCAATGGCTGCTGCAGGCCATCGATGCCGCTGACACTGCGGCGGGTGTCATGCCGCAGATCGGTATAGCGCACTGCTGCCGACAGGTAGCCTCGCGAATAGGTCGCGTCCAGATAGCCGCCCACGTCCAGCGCGCGCACGTCACCGCTGAAATCGGAGCCGTCGCTGCCCTTGGTCGACATATCGGCCGCCGCCACGCTGACGCCCAGGGTGACGCGGTCATCGGCCACGCGGGTGTCGGCACCGATCACGATGCCACCGACATTGTGGCTCAGGCCGGCCACGCCGCCGTCAGCATCGATGCGGCCATGGCTGGCAAAACCGCGCGCCCAGATGCCATGGCTGCGTCCCGCATCACCGCTGCCCGCAACGCCTCCCGACGCCGGCTCGACCAGATGCATCGCCAGCTGGTTGAACAGGCTGCCGTGGCGCATGCCCGGCTGGGAGGAGACCGACTGCGCCACCTGCGAGGCCAGGCCGTCGGCATCACCGCCGCTGCGCATCGCCGTCTGGTGCTGTTGCACCACGTTGCCGATGCTGCCTACCAACGCGTTGTCGGCCAGGCGCAGGCTCGCGTGCGCATCACCGCGCAGGGCACCGGCCTGCTGCGCGATCACATCACGGTCGGCGAACTGCAGCGCGCCCAGCAGCGACTTCAGGCTGCTGTCCTGGCGGTCGGATGCCGTGGCCAGCGCGCGGCCCAGGCCATCACCCGAGGTGCCGTTGGCGAACAGGCCCAGCTGGTCAAAACCGGGGTTGGCGGTCAGCCACAGGCCATCGGCGGTCTGCTTCACGTTGAAGCTCAGCAGCGAGTTGTGGCGCGGACGGAACACCTCACCGCCAGTGATGCTGGCACTGTAGCCGGTATCGCCCAGGCGCACAGCCTCTTCGAACCCGCCCTGGTAGATCGGGCCCTGCACGAGATCGCGACGGAAATCCTGGCCGTAGTAGCCCTGCGCCACGTTCAGTTCGAGGAAGGCGCCCTTTGAGATCACCAGCGCGCCGTCGGTCTGCTTGCTGTCGAAGAAGCTGCCCACACGGATGCGGCCACTACCAGCGCCGCCGCTTTCGGTAACGTCGAACAACACCTTGCCGCCCGGCATGATGTTGACGTAGCCGTGGGTGACCAGATCGCCACCACGCGGCATCAGCGTGCCGTAGACACGCAGGCGGTTGAAGCCATCCTCGCGCCAGGACGGGCGCGTGCCGCTGGCCAGTGCACTGAGATCCATCGCGGTACCTGCCACGTCACCGTGGCCAACCAGCATGCCGGCGCTCATCACGCGCACTTCCGAAGCACGCAGGGCGCCGCCCTCCAGGGCGATGGTGCCGTTGTCGACCAGCATGAAGTCGGCACCGGTGGTCACGGAGGTCCGCCAGGTGGCGCCGTTGGTCACGCGGATCACGCCCATGGAGTTGTCCAGCGTGGATACATCCAGGTCGCCAAGGCGCAGCTTGGATAGCAGCAGGGCCTTGTAGGTGGGATCGTTCTGGTAGTCCTGTACCGAATTCGCGCCGATTCCCTGCGGACCATTACTGGAGGCGTTGTAGATACTCTGCGCCAGGTTGATGTAGCTGGACTGCCAGTTGGTATTCCATCGCGCGAAATCATCGTCGACGAAGGTCTGCAGCTGGCGACCGGTGCGCAGGTAGCCGGGATTGATGTCGCCGCTCACGTTCGCACTCACATTCAACGTATCGCCCGGATCGCGGTACCCACTCGCGGTGATGATCTTGTTGCTGTAGATGTCCTGCCCGGGGAACGACTCCAGCTTGCTGCCGCTGCCATCGGGATCGAAGGTGACCGAAGGGCCCGTGCCGCGAGCCGGATCGCGGAACACCAGCAGGCCGTTCGGCTGCACCACCTCGTACATGGCCTTGTGCAGCAGGCCGGCATCCATGCCACCACCATAGTTGCCGGTATAGATCTGGGTCATGCGCGGCGACGGCGTGTAGATCACCTTGCCGCCGTTGCTGGCCGCGTGGATCTGCACCGAGTCGATGATCGGCAGGTCGCCGGCCAGATAGCGCTCGACGCCACCCGACTGCATGATCGAGCAGGATGAAATGCAATTGCCGGACACGATGGTGTTCAGTCCGGAGGTGCGGATGATGCCCTGCAGCCACTCGCCGGCGATCAACGCACCACCATTGGACGTGCGCAGCACCACCTCACGGATCGGCCGGCCCTCGGCCTGCGCCTTGGCCAGCAACGCCGGCAGCGACACAACGTCGGCATAGGTGACGCCGCCGCTGAGGAAGATGCGGTCACCCTGCACGTGATAACTCATTGCCATGACGTCATCAGCTGCCGCGATGGCACCAACGCCGATCAGCCCGGCCAGGGCCAGGCTCAACTTCGAATGCTTCATACGTTCTCTCTCTCCACCCGCAACACGCGGGTACAGAGTCAAACGTCGGAGTACCGCGAACTCCCCCAGCATGCCCCGCCGATGAACATGAACACATTCACAATGGGAAGCGCAGTACTACACACTCTTCCCCATCCGGTCATCGTCGCGTAAAACTCGATGACGCATCCGCCAATGTCCGTCGAGGCCAGCCCTGTCCGCCCCGTCCCCCCTGATCCATCACGCGCCGGAGCCGCCCGTGCCTGCGGACGCCTTCATCGCGTTCGTACGTGAAGAACGTGCGCCGCTGTGCGCGTTCCTGCGCACGCGGGGCGTCGGGCCGGAGGATGCAGAGGACATCGCCCAGGACTGCATGGAGCGGCTGATCCGCTATCGTGCGCATGCCCCCGACGAACTGCGCCTGCTGCTGTATCGTATCGCCCGCAACCGCCTGGCGGATCGCGGCCGCTCGCCGCAATCGCGACCGCATCTGTCACTGGCCGAGCACGATGGCAGTGACGAGCCCACCAGTTCGTCACCGGATCCATTGCGCCAGGCCGAGTCCGGGCAGATGCTCTCCCTGCTGCGGCAGGCCCTTTTCAAACTGCCCGAGCGCGCGCGCGAGGTGTACCTGCTCAACCGGATCACCGGAATGAGCTATACACAGATCGCGCGGCACTGTGGAATTACAGCCAAGACCGTGGAAAAACACATCGCCCGTGCCCTGCAGGGCCTGCGCCAGGAGTTGGGACCAGACCCACTGCACAACGACAGGGATGCGGAATGAACAGCCACCGGCACAGGGAAGACGCCTCGCTGTTCGAGCGTGCCAGCACCTGGGTGGCGCGGCTGGAAGCCCCGGACTGCACGCCGGCCGAGCGCGAGTCGTTCGAAGACTGGTTGGCTGAAGATCCTGCCCATGTCAAAGCCTGGGTGCAGGCCGAGAATCTGTTCCAGCAGGGCAAGGGCCTGGCCGCTGATCCCTGGCTGCGCACCGCAGCGGCACGCGCGGCGCGACCGCCCCGACGCCGCTGGCTGCCTGCGCTCGCCACCGCCGCCGGCGTCTGCCTCGCCATCGGCATGGGCTGGATGGTGGCCGTGGATGGCAATCCCGCCCCCCAGCGCTATGCCAATGACGGCCATCTGCCGCAACAGCTGACGCTGGCCGATGGCAGCGTGGTCACGCTCGATGCCGGCACCGCGCTGCATGCCCGCTTCGGCTGGCGCCATCGCGAGCTGGACCTCGAACGCGGCCGCCTGCAGCTGCAGGTCGCGCCGTCGCGCAAGGCGCTGCAGCTGCGTGCCGGCAGCAGCACGATCCGCGATATCGGCACAACCTTCCAGGTCGAACGCCTGCAGGATGGTCTGGTCGAAGTCGCGCTGCTGGAAGGTGCGGTGGAGGTCAGCAGCGGTGTGGCCCAGCACACGCTGGCACCCGGCCAGCAACTGCAGGTACTGCCGTCCGGGCGCATCCAGCCCGGCCCGGCGCTGTCGTCCACGGCGGCGGCCGAGGGCTGGCTGCATGGGCAACTGGTATTCGATGCCACGCCGCTGTCGATCGTGGTCGAACGCATGAACCGCTATGGCCGTACACCGCTGGTGATCGCTGATCCGGAGATCACCGATCTGGCGGTCAGTGGCACGTTCCGCGCAGGCGATGCACAGGAGTTGCTGTCCGCGCTGGAACTGGGCTGGTCCGTCGCTGGCCAGACGCGCCCGGATGGCGCGCTGGAACTGCGCCGCACGTACTGAGGAGGTCTGCGGTGATGGCAGGACCGGGCGCGCTGCAGTGGAGGCTGCTCCGGCCGCTGCTGTGCGTGGCGCTGCTGCTGGGGGCAGTGCCTGCGGCCATGGCCGGTGAGTCCGCTGCCGCCCACGATTACCGCATCGGCGCCGGCCCCTTGCCGTCGGCATTGCAGCAATGGGCGCGGCAGAGCGGTATCGCCCTGATGTTTGATGGCCGTGAGCTGTCAGGACTTCACACCGACGGCGCGCATGGCCAGACCGATCCGGCCAGCGCCCTGAAACAGCTGGTTGCCGGCATGCCGGTGACCATCCTGCGCACGCCGTCTGGTGGTTTCGTGGTTCGCCGTGTCCGCACCGCGTCCATCGCTGCAGCACCCGCCCCGGTGGCGGCGCCGGCACCTCTGCACAGCCTCCCCGAATCGCCGCGCCAGGTGGAACTGGCACCGATCCACGTCACCGGCAGCCGCCTGCCACGCACCTCGGTACAGACCACGCTGCCGGTCACCACGATCGACCGCTCCGACATCCTGCGCAGTGGCTACGGCAGTCTGTTCGACCTGCTGCGGCATCTGCCCGGCATGAATGGCCTGCCCGCAATGAGCAGCGCACGCAGTGGTGATTCGCAGTACCTGCCGGTCGGTGCTGCAGCCACAACCAGCTTCGACGGCATGGGACCGCGTGCCACCCTGTTCCTGGTCAACGGCCGGCGCCTGCCCCGCTATCCGATGGTATCGCTGGAACAAGGCGGGCTCACCGACCTCGGCGGCATTCCGCTGAGCTTCGTCGACCGCATCGAACTGGTGCGCGGCGGTGCCTCGGCCATCTATGGGGCCGATGCCATGTCCGGCGTGGTCAACATCATCCTGCGCGACCAGGCCGATGGGCCCGAAGCCATGCTGCAGACCGGCCTGAGCAGCCGCGGTGATGCCGGCCAGTACCGCCTGCAGGCCGCCACCGGCGGCGCGCGCGGCAACGGGGACCGCTGGTTTGCCGGCCTCGATCTGCACCGTGTCGAGCATGTCGCCGGTGACCAGCGTGACTGGCATGCAGAAACTTCGCTGTATCCGATCGGCGCGATCTTCGGCAACTGGTACGTGCCTGCCCGGCGCTGCGAGCCGCCCCTGAAGCGGCGCGAGGATGGCTGCTGGTTTGACAGCGCGCGGCCGCGTTCGCTGCAGCCTGCTTCGGATACTGCGTCGGCCTACCTGCACTACCGGCATGAACATGGTGAGGGACGCTATGCCTATGTCGAGGCACGGGCCAGTCACAACCGCCAGCGCTTCGACCTGGGCCCGACTGCCGTTGCGGTGGTCTCGCGGGGAATCACCTTCAACACTGTGCTGCGCGAGGCCGGCAACGTGCGCCCCAGCGTCCGCGCCACCGATGCGGACGTCACCTTCGGCATCGGCCGTGACCAGGGCCGGCGCAGCTGGGAGGCGGGCATCAGCGCGCAGCGCAGCGAAGTCACCTTGTCCACTGCTGGTACCGTGCGCACGGCACGCCTGCTTGAAGCAACGCAGGCGCGCAGGTTCACTCCCGGTTTCGACGCACCACCGGCAGCAGATGTGGACACGCTGTTTCCATCCATCCGCAACCGCGGCAGCACCGCACAATGGCAGGGCTGGTGGGGCGTGCAGCGTGAGCTGATGGCGATGCCCGGGGGCAATGCGCAGCTGGCCACCGGCATCGACCTGCGCCATGAACGCTGGGTCTCGCGTCCGGACGCGCTGCTGAGCCAGGGCGACCTTGCGCTGGGCCTGCCGCAGCAGCAACGCCAACTGTCACGACAAAGCAGTGGCGTCTACACCGAGCTGGGCCTGCCGCTGGCACCCACGCTGCGCGCGGACCTGGCTGCACGCTGGGACCGCGATGGCGGCTTCATGGCATTCTCGCCACGTGCCGGGCTGCGCTGGAGCCCCACACCCCACTGGTCGTTCCTGCTGGCCAGCGGGCGCGGCTACCGTGCGCCGAGCCTGTTCGAGCAACGGCGGCCTCCCGGCTACTTCGGCTCGATCGCGCTTCCGGTGTCCAGTGCGCTTCCGGAATGTGCAATCGCTACGCGCGGTGGCGGCTGCAGCGTCACGGCCAACGTGGTTGAGAACGATGCACTGAAGGCCGAGCGATCGCGCAGCCATTCGCTGGCGGCCACGTGGACGCCCAACGACACGTTCTCGCTGTCGCTGACCCACAACATCGTGGAACTGCGCAACGAGATCCTCGCCCTGCAGCCGAGCGACGCAGTGTGGAATCGCAGCACCTGGGAACTGGATGAAGACGGCCACCTGAGCAGCCTGCGCCTGTCGTTCGACAACATCGGTCGCACCACGTCCCGCAACTGGGTGCTGCGTGGCGAGTACCGCATCGACAGCGGCAGCAACGGCCAGTGGTTGTTGTCGCTCGATGCACTGAAACAGCAGGAGCTGCGTCGCCGCCGTGACCACGAGGCCGCCGTGGACCTGCGCGGCCACGTGACACCCGAGCTGGCTGCGGTGTTGAACGTGCAATGGCAGAACAGCAACTGGGACATCGCCCTGCGCGGTAATCAGGTCGGTCGCACCCGTGCCTGGTTGCCCGGGGCCGAGTGCCCGCAGGATCAGGTCGAACAGAACCACTGCATGAATCCACGCCAGCTGCGCTGGAACCTGCACCTGGCACGCCGCCTCGGCCCACGCATCGTCGCGGCACTGGACGTGCACAATGTGCTCGATGCACAACCGGTGAACTTCCTGGTCGGCAACGGCGGGCAGATGCCCGGGCTGGACGATCCGCTCGGTCGCTATTACCTGCTTACCCTGCAGTTCCGCTGAAGCGTAGTAATCTACGCGCCCTGTTCCACCGCGGTCCCCTTCCCCCATGAAAGCCTATCTCTGGTTCTGGGGCGCGTTCCTGCTGTTCTTCGCGTTGCCCTTCCCCTGCATCCTCTATCTCGGCACCTCGTGGCCGGTGGCGCTGGTCGACCGCAGTGCACCGTGGCAGGCACTGTTGCTGCTCGCGTTGTCGCTGGCGCTGTGGCTGACGCTGCTGTTCGCCTTCCTGCACTACCTGTTGCTGGCGCCGCCGCGTGCACTGCACCGGGTGCAGTCGATCCTGGTCGACGGTGAACCGCGCAGTGCGATGATCGAGCAGGCCGAACAGACCGGCGTGCAGGTGCGCGGCTTCGCGCAATGGAAACTGCAGTTGTCCTTCAAGAACCTGTCCGGTACGCCGATCCGCGAACAGATGCTGGTGGTCGACAGTAAACCCCAGCTGCATCGCTTCGAGGTGGGCAGGCACATCGATGCGCGCCTGGGCCGGACGCCCGGGGCATTCCCCAACATCGTGCTGGACGGTGCCCAGCCTGAACTGGATGTCGCCGGCCTGTGGCGGCGGGGCATCGGTGCAGCACTCGGCATCGCCACTGTTGCTGCTGCCTATGTGGGGGCCTACCGGCTGCAGAGCGAGGGGCTGGGCTGGACCTTCCTGTCGTTCGGTCACCCGCTGCTGGTGTGCCCGCTGGTGCTGTGTGGCTATGCGCTGGGCCTGCGCCTGCTCGGCCGCCTGCTGCACGCCGATGCCCGCGGCGATGCGCTGAAGTATCGTGGCATCGGCGTGGAGGCCAGGGTGGTGAAGGTGCGTCAGACCGGCACCTACCTCAACGAACAACCGCAGGTGGAGTTCCAGCTGGAATACATCGACCGCGAAGGCAACGTGCAGCAGGTCCGCGTGCGCCGTTTCATCCCGCTGATTGAACTGGCCAACATCCCGCGCGAGCACGTGACGCTGCTGTACGACCCGGATGACCGCAGCAACGTGCGCCTGGAGGGAGTATGAAACAGCCGCCCTCCACGCGGCTGCTGTTCTCGCTGGTACTGCTGGTGCTGGCCGGCGTGGCCGTTGCTGGCGGCGCCATGCAGACCATCGGCGAAACGCTGGGCCACTCGGTGCAACGCGACCGGTTGCCAGCACCCATCGGTACGCAGCCGTCGCGCGAGAAACCCGCATCGCTTGCACCGATTCCCGATCCACGGCCGGCTCCCATTCCCGAACGCAACAACCATCTGTTCGATGCGGACTATCTGCAGGCCGCGCGCCAGGCACTGGAGCAGCTGCCGGGACTGGCCGGACAGCGGTTGACGGTCTTCCACAGCATTCACTTCTACGATGATGGTCGCATCAACCTGGATCTGGTCGATCCACAGCAGCCAACCCACGTCGACAGCTACCACTTCGAGCGTGGCCAATGGCGCAAGGGCAATCCAGTGAACCCACAACAGTTCGCTCCCACCATCAGCCTGCAACGCAGCAGCACGCCTCTGGCCAGCATCGATTTCGATGCCGTGCCACGCGTGGCCAGAGCGCTGCAGGAACAGCGCAATGCGCTGCAGAACCCCGCATCCGAAGTCGGCCATGTCTACGTGATCGTGCGCAAAGCCGGCAAACTGGTATGGCTGCCGGACGAAGTGGCCGGTGATCGCGAATCGGTGCGACTGCAGTTCGACGCACAGGGCAGCGCCCGCAGCGTAAGTCGCCAGTAGGCCTCAAAAAGGGGACGGAGGGAATTAAGTCGTATGCAGCATCAAGGCGTATACGACTTAATTCCCTCCGTCCCCTTTTTTGCTACTTCACCGAGCGCGCGATGGCGTACTGCGCGCCGTAGTAGGTGGACAACACCAGCAGGCTGGCCAGCGGCAGGCCGCCGGCGAAGCGGTCCCAGGCCAGCAGTGAATCGCTGGCGACGAACAGCAATGCACCTGCCGCGGCCCAGCGGGCGCTTCGGGCTTCCACGGCATCAGGCTGTGGCCGGCGCCACTGGCGTGCCAGGGCCAGCACCGCCATCGAGGCCAGCACCACCACGTAGGCCAACACCGGAATGCGCATCGGTGCGGGCAGGTGCGGCCACAGGCCAAGTACATTGAGTACTGCAAACGCGCCGAGCAGGACGCTGGCGGCGAGCAGGCCGCGCCCGGCACGCAGGCCATCGCGGAAGGCGACGATGTAGCAGAGGTGCGCCAACAGGAACGCGACCAGCCCCGGCACGAACGCGTCCACCGGCAGCATCAGCGCGATGTCGCCCATGCACGAGAGCAGCATGCCGGCCAGCACCGCGCGGCGGTAGAACGGCTGCACCGGATCATGCACGCGCCAGACGATGGCAGCGATCAGCAGCGTGGTGGCCGGCTTGGCGAGCCAATGCAGCCAGCGCCCATCACCCTGCAGGTACGCGCCGATGATGGCGAGGATTGCCATCAGCAGGATCAGACCATCGCGGGCGCGCGGTTTCATCGCGCCTTCCACAGGTCCGCCAAGCGGTCAGGCTTGCCGGCAATGCGCTCCAGCACCGGGTACTGCAGGCCACCGTGGTAGTCGATGTTCATGCTCTCGATACGGTCGAACTGCTTTACCAGCAATACGATCGGCGCCTTGTCCTTCGCCGCTGCTGCCACCGCATCCTTCAGCCGCTGGCTGCTGTACTCGCGCCCGCCAACTGCAATCACCTTCATGCCCGGCGCCAGGCCAGCGTTGAAGGCCGGGCTGTCCCAGATAACGTCACCCACCGCGCCGCTGTCGAGCACGGTCGCGCCCAGCGAATACGCCAGCAGCGCCGCCTTGGCACGTTTTTCCTGTGCCTTGTAGGCGTCGTTCGGGGTATCGCGATAGACCAGCTTCCAACCTGCCAGCTCCAGACCGCCGGTCAACGAACCGTGGCCATCCAGGCGCCCGCGCAGGAACGTGGCCCAGTCATACGGGGCGATGCCGTTCAAGGTCGCGACCACGTCATCAAAGGTGTACGGGTTGACGTCCCAGTCGCCATTGCCGACGCCGAAGAATGCACGCGCGAAGTCATCCAGGCTGCGGCGGTTGCCGCTTAGTTCGCGCAGCTTGCCCTCCACTTCCAGCCACAGCATCTGGCCGCCGGAGTAGTAGTCTTCGCTCATCTGGTAGTTGCGGTACGGCAGGGTGCGGCGCTGGGCGATGGTCGGGTCGTTGGTGGTGTCCTGCAGCGGGCGCCAGGCCAGGCCGGGGCGGCCACGGTCATAGGTCGCGGCCACGTTGGCCAGCATGTCGCGTGCCTGCGCGACCGACCACAGGCCCGAACGCGCCGCCAGCACCTGTCCCCAGAACTGGGTCTGGCCTTCGTATACCCACAGCAGGCTGTCGCCCATCGGCGTGTTGAAGTTGGCGGTGGCGAGATCCGCGCCGCGACGGTACTTGCCGTTCCAGGAATGGGTGTACTCATGCGGCAGCAGATCGCGCATCCACGCATTGCTGTCCCACTCGGTGAAGTACCCCGGGTCGGCGCTGTTCTCGCTGGAACGGTGATGCTCCAGGCCGATGCCGCCGAGGCGGTCGGTCAACGCGAGCAGGAATTCATAGTGGTTGTAGTGACGCGCACCATAGAGCTTGTCGGCCTGCTGCACCAGCGCGCGGTGCATGGTGATCTGCGCCTCGCTCGGCTTCAGCGACTTGGCCTCGTCGGCGAACACATTGAGGTGTACCGGCACCTTCGCGCCCGGGTCGAGATCGATGCGCTGGTAGTGCTCGCCGGCGAACAAGGGCGAATCAACCAGATGGTCATACGAAATCGGCTTGAACACCACGGTGTCACCGTCGCGGCGCGCGGTCTCCAGTGCGGTGGCGAATGACCAGCCCTTGGGCAGCGTCACGCTGGCCTGCGCCTGCAGCAGCCGCGCATCGACACCGGCCGGATACAGCGAGTTGGCGTTCCACTGCAGGTTGAGCATTTCCGGGGTCATCACCACCCGGCCCTGGCTGCCGCCCTGCGAGGACAGGAAATCGAAGTGGGCGACGATCTCGCTCACGCCCTCGGGCACGTTCACCTTGAACGCATAGACATTGAACTGGTCGCGCTGCCAGGCCAGCGGCTTGCCGTTGGCGGTCACGCGCAGGCCGGCCAGCTTGTCGATCGGGCCGGTGGGCGAATGGTTGCCGGGAATCCACTGCGGGTACAGCAGGGTCATCGGGCCGGGCTTGGCCGGCACCGTAGCGGTCACCTTGAAGATGCGCCGGGCCAGATCGCGCGCGTCCACATCGATGCGCAGCAGGCCGGGAGCCGCCGCGTTCGCCGGTGGCGAGGTCTGCGCCAGTGCAGGCGTGGCCGCCAGCGCAAACAGCAATGACATCGCCAAGGCTCGGGTCTTCATCGGGCAACTTCCAACAACGGAGAATCCTCCGATGCTAGGCCTGTGCGGTGCCCTGCCCCATGGCCAAAGGTCATGGGCGAGCGCCCATCCGTGCACGCCCGGAAGCGTGCGAACCAAAGTTCGCACCCACCTTGTGCTGGTTCGCCCCCACCAGAGCAGTTTCAGTAGATCCACGCCACGCGTGGATGGGATGTATCCAGAAGCAGTGCGGACCAAGGTCCGCACCCACCAGAGTCAGGCCCGGTCAGTCGACCAGGCGCAGGCGCAGTTCCTTCGGCAGCGCGAACACCATCGATTCCGGCTCGCCATCCAGCTCGCCCACGCCGCTGGCACCCAGCTCGGCCAGGCGTGCCAGCACGCCATCGACCAGTACCTGCGGCGCCGAAGCACCTGCGGTCACGCCGATGTGCTGCTTGCCCACCACCCACGCCGGGTCGATTTCATGCGCGCCGTCGATCAGGTACGACTCCACGCCTTCTCGGCGGGCCAGCTCGCTCAAACGGTTGGAGTTGGAGCTGTTCGGCGAACCGACCACCAGCACCAGGTCGCAGCGCTTGGCCAGGTCGCGCACGGCGTCCTGGCGGTTCTGCGTGGCGTAGCAGATGTCGTCGTTCTTCGGGCCCTGCATCGCCGGGAAACGCTCGCGCAATGCATCGATGATGCCGCGCGTGTCGTCCACCGACAGCGTGGTCTGGGTGGTGTAGGCGAAGTTTTCCGGCTGGTTGATGTGCAGCGTGGCAACCTGCTCCACATCTTCGACCAGGTAGATCTGGCCGGTACCGGCTTCGCGGTTCCACTGGCCCATGGTGCCTTCCACTTCCGGGTGACCGGCATGGCCGATCAGCACCACGTCACGGCCGGCACGGCAGTGGCGGGCGACTTCGAAGTGGACCTTGGTCACCAGCGGGCAGGTGGCGTCGAACACCTTCAGGCCACGGCGCTCGGCTTCCTGGCGCACGGCCTGGGACACGCCATGCGCGCTGAAAATGACCGTGTTGTTGTCCGGAACCTCGTCGAGTTCCTCGACGAAGATCGCGCCGCGCTGCTTCAGGTCATCGACCACGAAGCGGTTGTGCACCACTTCATGGCGGACGTAGATGGGCGCGCCCAGCGTTTCGATCGCGCGCTTGACGATCTCGATCGCACGATCGACACCGGCACAGAAACCACGCGGGTTGGCGAGCAGCACATCCATCAGTTCAATCTCCCGGCAGCGGCCGGCTTACGGTTTCGGATTGGCATTATCCGCCTTTTTGGCGGACTTGCCGTCGAACAGGCCAAACAGGGCGATGCCGATGGCACCCACCACGATGGCCGAATCGGCGATGTTGAACGAGGGCCAGGTGTAGCTGCCCACGTACCACTGGATGAAATCGACCACATGGCCATGCACCTGGCGGTCGATCACGTTGCCGATCGCGCCGCCGATGATCAGCGCATACGGCACGGCCGCCTTCCAGTTGCCACGGGCGGTGCCGCGCAGCCACCAGGCCATCAGGCCGCTGATGACGATCGCCAGCACGGTGAAGAAGTGCTTCTGCCAGCCACCGGCGTCGCTCAGGAAACTGAACGCCGCACCGGTGTTGTAGGTGCGGTACCAGTTCCAGAAGCCGTCGATGACCACCACCGGCTGGAACTCCGGCAGGCTCGACAGGACCCAGGCCTTGGACCACTGGTCCAGCCCGATGATGGCCACCGACAGCAGCAGCCAGACCAGGGCGTTCGGATGCGGACGGGGCGCGGCCATCAGAACCAGCTCCGCACTTCACCGGCACCGGTGATGTTGCTCACGCAGCGGCCGCACAGCTCCGGATGATCGGCGTTGCTGCCGACGTCGGCGCGGTGATGCCAGCAGCGCACGCACTTGGCCTTGGTGGTCGGCTGGGCGCTGACGAACACCTCGTCGGTGGTCGCCGGGCGCACCTGCACGTCGCCACTGATGAACAGGAAACGCAGTTCATCGGCCAGCGGCTGCCAGCGCGCGGCCTGCTCTTCGCTGGTGGCGATGGTGATCTCCGCCTCCAGTGCAGCACCGATCGCGCCGTTGGCACGCATCGGCTCGAGCACCTTGGCCACCTGCTCGCGCACGGCCAGCAGCTGGTCGAAATCAGCGGCGTTGAGCTGGGCATCGGCCGGCAGCGGCGCCAGGCCGTCGTACCAGGTGGTGAACAGCACGTGCTCGGCGCGTTCGCCCGGCAGGTAGCCCCACAGCTCGTCGGCGGTGAAGGTCAGGATCGGCGCGACCCAGCGGGTGAACGCTTCGGCGATGTGGTACATCGCGCTCTGTGCCGAACGGCGACCATGCGAATCGGTCGGCATCGTGTACAGGCGATCCTTGGTCACGTCCAGGTACAGCGAGCCCAGGTCCACGCTGCAGAAGTTCAGCAGCAACTGCACGATCTCGGCCATGTTGTAGCCGTCGTAGGCCGCCTTGATCTTCTCCTGCAGCTCCCACGCGCGATGCACGATCCAGCGGTCCAGCGCGACCATCTGGTCGAGCGGCTGCAGGTGCTGGGCCGGATCGAAACCGTCCAGGTTGCCCAGCAGGAAGCGTGCGGTGTTGCGCAGGCGACGGTAGGCGTCGGCATTGCGCTTGAGGATCTCCTGCGACAGCGACATCTCGTTGCTGTAGTCGGCCGAGGCGATCCACAGGCGCAGGATGTCCGCGCCCAGCTTGTTCATGATGTCCTGCGGCTCGATGCCGTTGCCCAGCGACTTGGACATCTTGCGACCGTGCTCGTCCACGGTGAAGCCGTGGGTCAGGCACTGCTTGTACGGGGCGCGCTTGTCGATCGCCACGCCGGTCAGCAGCGAGGACTGGAACCAGCCGCGGTGCTGGTCGGAACCTTCCAGGTACAGGTCGGCCGGCTTGCCGAAGCCACGCGCGGCGAGCACGCCTTCATGGGTCACGCCCGAGTCGAACCAGACGTCGAGGATGTCGGTGACCTTCTCGTAATCGGCTGCTTCGGCACCCAGCAGTTCGGCGGCATCCAGCGAATACCACACGTCGATGCCCTCGGCTTCGACGCGGTCGGCGACCTGCTGCATCAGCTCCACCGAACGCGGGTGGATCTCGCCGGTCTGGCGATGGGTGAACAGTGCGATCGGCACACCCCAAGTGCGCTGGCGCGAGATGGTCCAGTCCGGACGACCGTCGACCATGCTCTGGATGCGCGCCTTGCCCCAGGTCGGGAACCAGCCGACGGTGTCGATGGCGGCCAGCGCATCGTTGCGCAGGTTGGCCTTGTCCATCGAGATGAACCACTGCGGGGTGGCGCGGAACACCACCGGCGTCTTGTGGCGCCAGCAGTGCGGGTAGCTGTGGCGGATCGGGTGGAAGGCGAGCAGCGCGCCGTTGTCGCGCAGCACGCCGACGATGGCTTCCTGCGCCTTCCACAGGTGCTGGCCAGCCAGCACCACGTCACCGGCCGGCGGGGTCGATTCCAGGTACACGCCACGGCCATCGATCGGGGTCACCTGGCCGGCGTTGTACTTGTCCAGCAGGCCGTACTTCTGGCTGACCACGAAGTCTTCCTGGCCATGGCCGGGGGCGGTGTGCACCGCACCGGTACCGTCTTCGTCGGAGACGTGGTCGCCGTTGAGCACCAGGATCTCGCGTTCCGGGTAGAACGGGTGCGCCAGCAGCTGGTTTTCCAGCGCAGCGCCGGTGGTTTCACCGTGCAGCACCACCTCGTCCACGCCGTAGCGCTGCAGCGCGCGCTCGGCCAGGGCGGCGGCCAGCACCAGCCAACGGCGCTTGCCGTTGTGGGCCGGGCCCTCGGCCAGCACGTAGCGGATTTCCGCGCCCAGCGACACCGCCAGCGAGGCCGGCAGCGTCCACGGTGTGGTGGTCCAGATCGGCACGGCCACTTCGACGTCGGCCGGCACGCTCACGCCGAACGCCTGGCCGATGGCCTGCGCATCGCGCGCGGCGTAGGCCACGTCGATCGCCGGCGATTCCTTTTCCTGGTACTCGATCTCGGCCTCGGCCAGCGCCGAGCCGCAGTCGAAGCACCAGTACACCGGCTTGGCGCCACGCACCAGGTGGCCGTTGGCCACGACCTTGGCCAGCGCACGGATTTCGTTGGCTTCGAAATCGAAGCTCAGGGTCTTGTACGGGTTGTCCCAGTCGCCGGTCACGCCCAGGCGCTTGAAATCCACGCGCTGGATGTTGATCTGCTCTTCGGCGAACTCACGGCACTTCTGGCGGAACTCGACGGCGTCGAGCTTGGTGCCGACCTTGCCCCACTTCTTCTCGACCGCGATCTCGATCGGCAGGCCATGGCAGTCCCAACCCGGCACGTAGGGCGCATCGAAGCCGGCCAGGTAGCGCGACTTGACGATGATGTCCTTCAGGATCTTGTTGACCGCGTGGCCCAGGTGGATGCGGCCGTTGGCGTACGGCGGGCCATCATGCAGCACGAACAGCGGGCGGCCGGCGGCGTTGTCGCGCAGCTGCTGGTAGAGCCCCTGCTCTTCCCACCGCGCCAGAATGCCCGGCTCGCGCTTGGGCAGATCGCCGCGCATCGGGAATTCGGTGGCTGGCAGGTTCAGGGTGGTCTTGTAGTCCTGGCTCACGCAGTGGCTCGCAATCTATGTTCGGAAAGGATGGCGCGCGCCTGTTCGGCGTCGCGGTGCATCTGGTCGGTCAGTGCCGCCAGATCATTGAATTTCTCTTCGTCGCGCAGCTTGGCGACGAACTCCACGTCGATGTGGCGCCCGTACAGGTCGCCCTGGAAATCGAACAGGTGGGCTTCCAGCAGCGGCTCCACGCCGTCCACCGTCGGCCGCGTGCCGAAGCTGGACACCGACGGCCACGGCTGGTCGAACACGCCGTGCACCCAGGTCGCGTAGATGCCCGACAGCGCCGGCGTCTTCGGGAACCGCAGGTTGGCAGTGGGGAAGCCCAGCGTACGACCAAGCTGGCGGCCGCGCACCACCCGCCCGCTGATCGCGTACGGACGCCCGAGCAGGTCGCCGGCACGGGCGAAGTCGCCGTCCTGCAGCAGCTGGCGGATGCGGGTACTGGAAATGCGCTCGCCATGCAGGTCGACCGCTTCGATCTCGCCGGCGCTGAAGCCGAGCTCGGCACCGAGCTGCTGCAACAGGGCCAGGTCGCCGCGACGGCGGTTGCCGAAGCAGAACTCCGGCCCGATCCAGACCTCACGCGCACTCAGGCGATTGACCAGCAGCTGGCGCACGAAGGTCTCGGCCGGCATCGCCGCCATCGCCGCGTCGAAACGCAGCAGGCCGATCGCATCGACGCCGAGCTCGCGCAGGATCTCGACCTTGCTGCGTGCCAGGGTCAGCCGCGGCGGCGGCGTGCCCTGGGCGAAGAATTCACGCGGCAGCGGCTCGAACGCCACGGCCACCGCGGCCACGCCCAAGGCGCGCGCGCGGGCAACCGCGTGGCGGACCAGCGCACGATGGCCCAGGTGGAGGCCGTCGAATGCACCGATACAGACCACGCTTCCGTTGGGGAACAGCTCCCCGCCCTCGACGCTTCTGAACAGCCTGCTCATCAACTCTCGTTCCGGCCCGACCGGGGCCGCCGTTTCAATGGTGTAACCCTGAAGTATAGCCGCCACGGGCCGCGATCAATGCCCGCGCAGGTCGCGCGGGCGGAAGCCCATCGCCACCATGGCCACCGCGTAGGTCGCGCCACCACCACCGACCAGCAGTGCCAGGGCACCGATCCGCTCCCACACGCTCATCGCCGAGAAGCCGGGCAGCCAGTACAGGAGGGCCAGCAGCACGCCGACCATGGCCGCGCAGGCCAGCAGCAGGCGGGCCAGATAGCCGCCCCAACCCGGCCGGCGCTGGTAGACATCGGTCTTGCCCAGCCAGTACCAGAGCAGGCCCAGGTTCAGGTAACTGGACAGTGCGCTGGCAATGCCCAGCGCCAGGTGCAGGCCCGGTTGCTTGCCGATGGCGGCCATCACGCCCTGCGCCTTCAGCTCGTCCGGCACCATCACCTGGTACAGCACGGCCAGCAGCGCGAAGTTGAACACCATGTTGGCCACCAGCGCGGCCACACCGGCACGCACCGGGGTCTTGGTGTCCTGGCGGGCGTAGAAGGCCGGCAGCACCACCTTCAGCAGGGCGAACGCTGGCAGGCCGAAACTCAGGCCGTACACCGACAGCGCGGTCATGCGGGTATCGAAGGCGCTGAACTGGCCGTGCTGGAAGATGGTCGCGATCAGCGGTTCGGCCAGCAGCAGCAGGCCCAGCATGGCCGGCACCGAAATCAGCAGGGTCATGCGCAGACCCCAGTCCAGCGAGCGCGAGAAGCCCTCGCGGTCGGTACTCACATGATGGCGGGCCAGCGCCGGCAGGATCACCGTGCCCAGCGCCACGCCGAACACGCCCAGTGGCAGCTCCAGGAAGCGGTCGGCCAGCGACAGCCAGGACTGCGAGCCGTCGGTCAGCTTTGCCGCGATGACCGTGTCCAGCAGCAGGTTGATCTGCGCCACCGAGGAGCCGAACAGGGTCGGCACCATCAGCGTCATCACCTTGCGCACGCCCGGGTGGCTCCAGCCCCAGCGCGGCAGGGCCAGCAGGTTGATGCCCTTCAGCGACGGCAGCTGGAACAGCAGCTGCAGGATGCCGGCGGCCAATACCGCCCAGCCCAGCGCCAGAATCTGCTTTTCCGGGGTACCGCCCAGCCGCGGCGCAAGCCACAGCGCACCGGCGATCATGCACAGGTTGAGGATGACCGGGGTCAGCGCCGGCATCGCGAAGCGCTGGAAGCTGTTCAGCGCGCCGCCGGCCAGAGCGGTGAGCGAGACGAACAGCAGGAAGGGGAAGGTCAGGCGGAACAGGTCGACCAGCAGGCCCTGCTTCACAGGATCGGTATCAACACCGCTTGAGAAGACCGAGGCCAGTTGCGGCGCGAAGATCAACGCCAGCGCGGTGACCAGCATCAACACCCCACCCAGGGTGCCGGCGGTGCGGGCCATCAGTTCACGCAGCTCGGCATGGCTGCGGGTTTCCTTCACTTCCGTGAACACCGGCACGAAAGCAGTGGCGAAGGAGCCTTCGGCGAACAACCGGCGCAGGAAATTGGGTACCCTGAAGGCAACCCAGAACGCATCGGTGACCGCATTGGTGCCGAACGTGGTGGTGATCACCTGGTCACGGACAAGTCCGAGCACCCGCGAGACCATGGTCATGCTGCTGAACGACAGCAGGCCTCGCAACATCTTCGGTGAACTCACTCAGCGTCCCTCTTGACAATCGACTTGACGTGCATTTCTCGGGCCATCATACTAGCTAGCTTGCTGTTCCCATAACACCGATTTTTTCAGGAAACCACCACCGTGGCCAATATCAAGTCCGCCAAGAAGCGCGCCAAGCAGACCGTCGTGCGCAACGCGCGCAACGTGGCTCAGCGCTCGATGCTGCGCACCGCTGTCAAGAAAGTGATCAAGGCGCTGGACGCCAACGATGCCGCCGGCGCCGAAGCCGCCTTCGCCGTTGCCCAGCCGATCCTGGATCGCTTCAGCGCGCGTGGCCTGATCCACAAGAACAAGGCTGCTCGTCATAAGAGCCGCCTGAACGACCGCATCAAGGCCCTCAAGGCCGCCTGATCCGGCGTTGCCGCCCTGCCCTTCGGGGCCGGGCTGCAGACAAGAACCCGGCCCTGGCCGGGTTTTTTGTTGCCTGCGATCCGGTAGTGGGGGGGGGGGGGGGGGGGGGCCCCCCGGGGGGGCCCCCCGCCGCCCCCGCCCCCCACCGGCAAAAAAAACCC
>NZ_JBJNRH010000002.1:181195-186971 GCF_045809185.1 Nocardiopsis yanglingensis
CGCGGGGGGGTGGTTTTTCGGGGCCGCCCCCCCCCCCCCCCCCCGGGCCCCCCCCCCCCCCCCCCCCCCCCCCCCCCCCCCCCCCCCCACTACCGGAAAATGAAAAACCCGGCCGAAGCCGGGTTTTTCGCATGGAACCACAACAGCATCACTGCGCGTTGCGGGCTTCAAGCTCGTCTTCCTTCTGGCGATCGAAGAAGGCCATGATCCGGCTCATGATCGGGAAGGTACCTTCACGACCCAGCGCGGAAACCAGGAACCACGGCTCCTTCCAGCCCAGCTCGGCGACGATCTGCTCGGCCGCAGCCTTCGCTTCGTCTTCGAACATCAGGTCAGCCTTGTTCAGCACCAGCCAGCGCGGCTTCTGCAGCAGTTCCGGATCGTGCTTTTCCAGTTCGCGCTCGATCGCGCGCACCTGCTCGACCGGGGAAATGCCTTCCACACCGCCTTCCATCGGCGAGATGTCCACCAGGTGCAGCAGCAGACGGGTGCGCTGCAGGTGGCGCAGGAACTGCGCACCCAGGCCGGCGCCATCCGCGGCACCCTCGATCAGGCCGGGAATGTCGGCAATCACGAAGCTGCGGTAATTCTCCACCTTCACCACACCCAGGTTCGGGTACAGCGTGGTGAACGGGTAATCGGCCACCTTCGGCGTTGCCGCCGAAACGGCACGGATCAGGGTGCTCTTGCCGGCATTGGGGAAGCCCAGCAGACCGACGTCGGCCAGCAGCTTCAGTTCCAGCTTCAGCGTGCGCTCTTCGCCCGGCTCGCCCGGCAGCGCCTGGCGCGGCGAGCGGTTGGTCGAGCTCTTGAAATGCATGTTGCCCAGGCCGCCGCGGCCACCCTGGGCCACCAGCAGGCGGTCGTTGTGCTGGGTCAGGTCGCCGATGACCTCATCGGTGGCGACGTTGATCACCACGGTGCCGACCGGCACGGTGATGGTCAGGTCTTCGCCGCCCTTGCCATAGGCCTGGCGACCCATGCCGTTCTCGCCACGCTGCGCCTTGAAGATGCGGTCATGACGGAAGTCGACCAGGGTGTTCAGGTTTTCGTCGGCGCGGATGTACACGCTGCCGCCCGCACCGCCGTCGCCGCCGTCCGGGCCGCCGAGCGGAATGAACTTCTCGCGACGGAAGCCAATGCAGCCGTTGCCGCCGTTGCCGGCGAACACTTCGATTTCTGCTTCGTCTACCAGTTTCATTGTTTCGATGCCTGCGATGGGCGCGGCCTGCCAGCCGTCGCCTTGAATGTTATGCCAGCCGCTGGCCGGCAACCCGGCCTGGCCGGTCTTGCTTTCACTCTAACGAAAAGCCCCGCCGAAGCGGGGCTCTTCATGCAGCACCCCCATGCCGAGGCACGGGTGCCGGCGATGCCTGGATCAGGCGTCGGCCGAGACGATGCTGACGGTGCGACGCTTCTTGGCGCCCTTGACCGAGAACTCCACCTTGCCGTCCACGAGGGCGAACAGGGTGTGGTCACGGCCCAGGCCAACGCCCGAACCCGGGTGGAACTGGGTGCCGCGCTGACGCACGATGATGTTGCCGGCTTCGATGGCCTGGCCGCCGAAGATCTTGACGCCCAGGTACTTCGGGTTGGAGTCGCGACCGTTGCGCGAGGAGCCTACGCCCTTTTTATGTGCCATGACTGCTTCTCCTGATGCTTAGCCGGCGATGCCGGTGATCTCGATTTCGGTGTAGTACTGACGGTGACCCTGACGCTTCATGTGGTGCTTGCGGCGACGGAACTTGATGATCCGGACCTTGTCAGCACGACCCTGGGACAGGACCTTGGCGGTGACGGCAGCGCCCTTCAGCGCATCGCCCAGCTTCACGCCGTCGCTGTCACCCAGCATCAGGATGTTGTCAAACTTGATCTCGCTGCCGACTTCGACTTCGAGCTTTTCAATGCGGAGCTTTTCGCCCTGCGCCACGCGGTATTGCTTACCGCCGGTGACCAGTACTGCGTACATGACCAGGCCTTCCTCTGTAGTTATTGTGGTCTGAGCTGCCGCCATCGAGGGCGGACAGGAGCGGAATTGTACGCAGATCAACGGCCGCGGGTCAAGTCAACCCCTGAACGGCCTGGACGGCCGGGCCGGCACGGGGTCAGATCCCTTTTCACATTGTGAAAAGGGATCTGACCCCTGCCTGTCGGCCTGTCTCATCAGGTGAGACATCGGGCTGGCATTGTCGCCCATTGCCCCCATCTGGTCACCTCGGTAGGCTGACCGATTGCCGTTCCCTGCTGGCCCGGCATCCAGCCAACGCCCCCACAACCGGATCCCCCATGGCGATGGATTTCATCCGCATCCGCGGCGCGCGGACGCACAATCTGAAGAACCTCGACCTCGACCTGCCCCGCGACAAGCTGATCGTGATCACCGGCCTGTCCGGTTCGGGCAAGTCCTCGCTGGCGTTCGACACCATCTATGCAGAAGGCCAGCGCCGCTACGTCGAGTCGCTGTCGGCCTATGCGCGCCAGTTCCTGAGCGTGATGGAAAAGCCGGACCTGGACCACATCGAAGGCCTGTCCCCGGCCATCTCGATCGAGCAGAAGTCGACCTCGCACAACCCGCGTTCGACGGTCGGCACCATCACCGAGATCTACGACTACCTGCGCCTGCTGTACGCCCGCGTCGGCACCCCGCGCTGCCCGGACCACGGCTATCCGCTGGAAGCTCAGACGGTCAGCCAGATGGTCGATCAGGTGCTGACGCTGGACCCGGAACAGCGCTACATGCTGCTGGCGCCGGTCATCCGCGACCGCAAGGGCGAACACGCACAGGTGTTCGACCAGCTGCGCGCGCAGGGCTTCGTGCGTGTGCGCGTGGACGGCGAGCTGTATGAAATCGATGCGGTGCCGCCGCTGGCACTGCGCCAGAAGCACACCATCGAGGCGGTGATCGACCGCTTCCGCCCGCGCGAGGACATCAAGCAACGCCTGGCCGAGAGCTTCGAGACCGCACTGAAGCTGGGCGATGGCATGGCCTCGGTGCAGAGCCTGGACACCGCCGACGCCACGCCGGCGCTGTTCTCCTCCAAGTACTCCTGCCCGGTGTGCGACTACTCGCTGCCGGAACTGGAACCGCGCCTGTTCTCGTTCAACGCACCGATGGGCGCCTGCCCCGGCTGCGATGGCCTGGGCATCGCCGAGTTCTTCGATCCTTCGCGCGTGGTGGTGCATCCGGAGCTGTCGCTGGCCGCTGGTGCGGTGCGCGGCTGGGACCGCCGCAACGCCTACTATTTCCAGCTGATCGCCTCGCTGGCCAAGCACTACAAGTTCGACGTGGACGCCGCCTGGAACTCGTTGCCGGCCAAGGTACAGCAGGCCGTGCTGTACGGCAGCGGCGATGAAGCGATCACCTTCACCTACTTCACCGAAGCCGGTGGCCGCACCCAGCGCAAGCATCGCTTCGAGGGCATCATTCCCAACCTCGAACGCCGCTACAAGGAAACCGAGTCGCCGGCGGTGCGCGAGGAGCTGTCCAAGTACATCAGCGAACAGCCGTGCCCGGAATGCCATGGTGCGCGCCTGAACAAGGCGGCACGCAACGTGTTCGTGGCCGATCGCCCACTGCCGGAGCTGGTGGTGCTGCCGATCGACGAAGCACTGAAGTTCTTCAGTGAACTGAGCCTGCCGGGCTGGCGTGGCGAGATCGCCGCGAAGATCGTCAAGGAAATCGGCGAACGCCTCGGCTTCCTGGTCGATGTCGGCCTGGATTACCTGACCCTGGAGCGCAAGGCCGACACCCTGTCCGGTGGCGAGGCGCAGCGCATCCGCCTGGCCAGCCAGATCGGCGCCGGCCTGGTCGGTGTGATGTACGTGCTCGACGAGCCGTCAATCGGCCTGCACCAGCGCGACAACGAACGCCTGCTCGGTACGCTCACCCGCCTGCGCGACCTGGGCAATACGGTGATCGTGGTCGAACATGACGAGGATGCGATCCGGCTGGCCGACTACGTGCTGGACATCGGCCCGGGCGCGGGCGTGCACGGCGGCGAGATCGTCGGCCAGGGCACCCTGCAGGACATCCTGGAGGCACCGCGCTCGCTGACCGGCCAGTACCTGTCGGGCAAGCGCGCGATCGAGATTCCGGCGCGCCGGCACACGCCGAACCCGAAGATGACCCTGCACCTGCGCGGGGCGACCGGCAACAACCTGAAGGGCGTGGACCTGGCGATTCCGTCGGGCCTGCTGACCTGCGTGACCGGCGTGTCCGGCTCGGGCAAGTCGACCCTGATCAACGACACCCTGTTCTCGCTGGCCGCCAACGAGATCAACGGCGCCTCGCACCCGGTCGCTCCGTACAAGGAGATCGATGGCCTGGACCTGTTCGACAAGGTGGTGGACATCGACCAGTCGCCGATCGGCCGCACCCCGCGTTCGAACCCGGCGACCTACACCGGCCTGTTCACTCCGCTGCGCGAACTGTTCGCACAGGTGCCCGAAGCGCGTGCGCGCGGCTATTCGCCGGGCCGTTTCAGCTTCAACGTGCGCGGCGGCCGCTGCGAAGCCTGCCAGGGTGACGGCCTGATCAAGGTCGAGATGCACTTCCTGCCGGACGTGTACGTGCCCTGCGACGTCTGCCACGGCAAGCGCTACAACCGCGAGACGCTGGAGATCCTGTACAAGGGCTTCAACATCAACGACGTGCTGGAAATGACCGTCGAGGATGCACTGAAGCTGTTCGAGCCGGTGCCGTCGATCGCACGCAAGCTGGAAACGCTGGTCGACGTCGGCCTGAGCTACATCAAGCTGGGCCAGAGCGCGACCACGCTGTCCGGTGGTGAAGCACAGCGCGTGAAGCTGTCCAAGGAACTGTCGCGCCGCGATACCGGCCGCACCCTGTACATCCTCGACGAGCCGACCACCGGCCTGCACTTCCACGACATCGAAGCGCTGCTGGGCGTGCTGCACAAGCTGCGCGACGAAGGCAACACCGTGGTGGTGATCGAGCACAACCTCGATGTGATCAAGACCGCCGACTGGATCGTCGACCTGGGCCCGGAAGGTGGCCATCGTGGTGGCACCATCCTGGTCACCGGCACGCCGGAAGACGTGGCGGCCTGCCCGCAGTCGTACACGGGCCAGTTCCTGGCGCGCATGCTGCCGTCCACCAGCGCGCGCCCGGAGCAACCGGCTGCGGTCGCCAACAAGCCTGACGCCCGCCCGCCGCGCAAGGTGAAGCCTGAGAAGGCCGAGAAGCCGGCGAAGAAGGCCGTGGCTGCCAAGAGCACCGGCAAGACCAGCAAGACCGCAACTGCCAGCAAGAAGAAAAAGGACGCCTGATGAGCAGCGAACACAAGATCCTGGCCCGCATCCCGATCAGCGTGCGCTGGCGTGACATGGACAGCATGGGCCATGTGAACAACGCCAAGTACATCTCCTACCTGGAAGAAGCGCGCGTGCGCTGGATGCTGGGCGTGGACGGTGTGTCGATGACCGACCGCATCGCACCGGTGGTGGCCGCAACCAACGTCAACTACCGGCTGCCCATCGTGTGGCCCAACGACATCCTGGTCGAACTGTTCGTCGAACGCCTGGGCAACAGCAGCGTGACCATCGGCCACCGCATCGTCGACCAGCAGGACGAGTCGAAGCTGTATTCGGACGGCAACGTGGTCGTGGTCTGGATGGATACCCAGACCGGCAAGAGCGCGCCGCTGCCGGAGGCGATCCGCAGCGCGTCCACCTGACGCGTCTCTGGTAGTGGCGGGGGCGGGGCGGCCCCCCCCCCCCCCCAAAAGAGGGAGGGCGCGCGCGCGCCGGCCACCCA
>NZ_JBJNRH010000002.1:186981-187866 GCF_045809185.1 Nocardiopsis yanglingensis
TTTTTGGGCGGGCCGGGGGCCCCAACCAACTATTTTTCCCGCGTCTGCCGCCCCGCGGCCGGCACTACCGATCCAATTCAAAGGACTGACATGATCCACCAGACTGAACTGCGCGACCTGCTGCCCGGCATGGTCCCCTTCCCCACCGACGTCTTCCCCGCCGACCAGACCTGGCTCGGCCAGCACCTGCTGCCGCTGCTGAAGATCGACCTCGGTGTGCTGCGCCCGGAACTAGCCGGCCAGCTGGCAACGATGTTGTGTCCGATCGAGCCGTACGACGGCTGCATCGGCGAAAGCACCGAAGAACACCACAACGATTTCACCGGCACCAACTGGATCGCCTTCGAACTGACCGCCGGCAACGAGATGCGTTTCCTCGGCAACGAGGGCTATTTCATCGGCGACGCGGTGCAGGACAAGGACGCGCAGGAACACATCGCGCAGATGCGCGAGAGCTACGCCAAGGCCCGCGACTACCATGCCGCGCACGGCCGTCTCGCCTGCTACTCGCGCTACGGCAAGGGTGAGGCCAGCGAGCGCGATTACCTGGATACGCTGGGCGGCCCGATAGGTTTCGGCAACTGGACCGAGACCGCAGAGATTCCCGCGGCATTCGAACTGGGCTTCACCGAGGCTGCCGATGACCCCAACGCTGCGGACGATGCCGAAACAGTGATCATCACCCGCAATGGCAACAAATTCTTCGCCGTGGCCGACGTGGCCGGCTACAACTGGTGCGCCACCGGCGCCGATGCGATCGTGATGCTGTACGAGCCGGAAAGCCGCACGGTGCTGTTCTCGTACGACTGGTCATAAACCCGCCTGGTAGTGCCGGCCGCTGGCCGGCATTTCGCGTGCTGCCGGCCAGCGGCCGGCACTACCCGA
>NZ_JBJNRH010000002.1:187876-210174 GCF_045809185.1 Nocardiopsis yanglingensis
GCGTTGAAAAACCCCCGGGGGGGTGGCGCGGCCGGGGGGGGTTTGGGGGGGGGGGGGGGGCCGCGCGCCGGCCACTACCCGATCGTCATTTGGCGGCCTTACGCACGGTCAACGTCGCACTCGCTTCGCCGCCGCCTTCCAGCTGCAGCCGCAGCGGCAGCGCCTGGCCGTCCTTCAACGCGCCCTTGCCCTGCATCAGCATCAGGTGCAGGCCACCGGGCTTGAGTTCTGCGCGCGCGCCCGGTGCCAGCGGCAGGCGCTCGACCGCACGCATACGGCTGACCCCATCGACAATCGTGGTTTCGTGCAGCGACACATCGTTGAAGCTGCTGCTGGTCGCGCCGGTGATCGCCACCGCCTTGCTGCAGCCGTTGTGGATCACGCCATAGCCGGCGGTCATCGGCATCGCCGGATTCGGTGGCAACCGCGCCCAGCCCTGCTCCACCGTGACGCAGGCCGGTTCGGCCGCCGAAGCCGATGCTGCGGCCGCACACAGAACCCACAGTACGCCAACGAATGGTTTGGTTATCATCGTCCAGGTTCCTTCTTCGCAACGAGACCGCAGCATGACGACGCTCATCGAGGTGATCAACCATGGCCCCATCCGCGAACTGCGCCTGGCGCGGCCGCCGGTCAACGCACTGGACACCGAACTGTGCCGGCAGTTGATCCATGCCATCGAGCTGGCCATGGCCGAAGACGCGCACGGCATCGTGCTGTCGGGCAGCGAGCGCATCTTCACCGGTGGCATGGACGTGCCGCACCTGCTCTCGCATGGTGATGACAAGCACAAGTTGTTGGACACCTGGAACGCCTTCTTTGGCGCCGTGCGCACGCTGGCCGAGAGCCGCATCCCGGTGGTCGCGGCGATCACCGGCCACGCACCGGCGGGCGGCTGCGTGCTGGCCCTGTGCTGCGACTACCGGGTGATGGCGCGCAGCGCCGATCCGTCGCGGCCGTATGCCATCGGCCTGAACGAAGTGCAGGTGGGCCTGATCGCGCCGGAGGGCATCCAACGCCTGCTGCGCCGTGCGGTGGGCGTGCACCGCGCCGGCGTCCTGCTGACCACCGGTTCGCTGGTGCCGGCCGAACAGGCCGTGCAGATCGGCCTGGTCGATGAACTGGCCGAGGGCGACCTGGTGGTGGCACGTGCGGTGGCCTGGCTGCAGAACCTGCTCAAGCAGCCACGCCAGCCGATGCTGCTGACCCGCGCGATTGCCCGCGCGGACCTGCACGTGGCGCTGCAGCCGGACCTGATCCAGCTCGACCGCTTCGTCGAGGCCTGGTTTGCGCCGGATGCGCAGAACGCCCTGCAGGCACTGGTGGCGCGCCTCGGCAAGTAAACGGTAGTGCCGGCCGCTGGCCGGCATCCGCAGGCACCCCAGGAGGATCATGAGATTGCCGGCCAGCGGCCGGCACTACCGATGATGGGCCCGGCTGCACCGGTATAATCAGGCCCACTTTCACTGCTGTGGCCGCCCCCTTGAACGACACGCCCGAACCCGTCGTCTCCGAGCTGATCGACCTGCTCACGCTGGAGCGGCTGGAGGACAACCTGTTCCGCGGGCAGAGCCGCGACATCGGCACCAAGTACGTGTTTGGCGGGCAGGTGCTGGGGCAGGCGCTGGCCGCAGCCCAGGCCACGGTCGACAACGGCCGCCACGTGCACTCGCTGCATGCTTACTTCCTGCGCGCCGGCAACATCGACCACCCGATCGTCTACGACGTGGACCGCACCCGCGATGGCGGCAGCTTCTCGGTGCGCCGGGTCACTGCGATCCAGCACGGCAAGGTGATCTTCTTCTGCGCGGCCTCGTTCCAGCAGGCCGAGACCGGCGCCGAGCACCAGCACAAGATGCCCGAAGTGCCGCAGCCGGAAGACATCGAACCGAACCGTCCGCTGCCGGCCGAAGTGTTGGAGCGGCTGCCGATCAAGGTGCAGCGCTGGCTGTCGCGCGGCGGCCCGTTCGAGTTCCGCCACGTCTACCCGCGTGACGAACTCAACCCGCCCAAGCGCCCGCCCTACCACCAGGTGTGGCTGCGCCTGAGCGAGCCGGTCGGCGATGCCCCGGAGCTGCACCAGGCGCTGCTGGCCTACGCCTCCGACTTCCACCTGCTGGGCACGGCGACGTTCCCGCACGGCATCAGCTACTACCACCCGCACGTGCAGATGGCCTCGCTCGACCACGCGATCTGGTTCCACCGCCCGTTCCGCGCCGACGACTGGCTGCTGTACTCGCTGGACAGCCCCAGCGCGCAGGATTCGCGCGGCCTGGCTCGCGGCCAGTTCTTCACCCGCAACGGCGTACTGGTGGCCAGCACCGCGCAGGAAGGCCTGATCCGCGTGGTTCCCGACCAGGCAGCGGCCGCCGCCGTACCGGCCAAGGATTGATCCAATGCGCCAGATCTTCAGCAGCCAGCGCGTGGAAACCGTCGAAGGCGTGGCCGAGCTCCTGCGCGAGCATGGCATCGACGTCAAGGTGACCAATGGACGCTCGTACAAGACCCGTCGCCGTGGCCAGTTCAGCTATACCGACCTGGGCAACGCCAACGCCTACCCAGCGGTGTGGATCGTGCGCGCCGACGACCAGCCGCGCGCGCGCGAAATCCTGCGTGAGGCGCGCCTGCTCGACACCACCCGCCGCGACCATCCGACCGCCGAATTCGCCTTCCGCGACGCGCCGGAACAGGGCAGCGGTGGCCGCAGCTGGGCCTGGCGCATCCGCATCGCCCTGCTGGTGGTGATCGCCGGCGTGGCGCTGGTGATCGGCCTGCGCCATCGCGGCACCCCGGCGCCGGTCGCACCGACCCCTGCCCCGCAGGCGCAGCCGCAGCAGACGCAACCGGCTCCGCAGGCCACACCGGAAGAGGAAGAAGTCCGGGTCCGCATCCAGCCCGCGAAATGACGCGCGGGTAGTGCCCGCCGCTGGCCGGCATCCTCATGAGGCCCGTCCGGCGGGCTGCGGTTGCCGGCCAGCGGCCGGCACTACCGCACACAAAGCCGGTCACATTGGCTGCGCAGCTCCGTCATGGGACACAATCCCAGCAGGAGAGCCGCCGCCATGACGACGTTCGCCGCATCGATCGACCAGACCCTGGAACGCGAACTGCCCGCCGCCGCCAGCGGTTGCCAGCACGCCTACGGCCGCATCGTGCTGGCCTGCCAGAACACGGTCACCGCCATCGCCCTGGCCATCACCCGCGACCGCCAGGCCAGCGAGGACATCGCCCAGGAGGCTTTCGTGAAGGGCTGGCAGCAGCTGCACCAGCTGCGCAGCGCGACCAGCTTCCTGCCCTGGCTGCGGCAGATCACCCGCAACCTGGCCCGCGACTGGCTGCGCGCGCAGCGCGGCCGGCCACTGACCGGCGAAGCGGCCGAGGTGGCGATGGGTATGGCCGCCGACCCGGCCCCGGGCGCGGCCGACCGCCTGCAGCGGGTGGAGGAAGAGATCGCCGCCGAGGACATCATTTCCGCGTTGCCGGCCGACAGCCGCGAAGTGCTGTTGCTGTACTACCGCGAAGGCCAGCGCTCGCAGCAGGTGGCCGACCTGCTGGGGCTCAGTGACGCCGCCGTGCGCAAGCGCCTGTCGCGTGCCCGCGCCCTGGTGCGCGACGGCCTGCTGCAGCGCTTCGGCGAGTTCGCACGCAGCAGCGCACCGAGCGCGGCATTCGCCACTGCCGTGGTGTCGATGGTGCTGGTGGCTGCGCCCGGCACGGCCAGTGCTGCGGTGCTGCTCGGCACCGGTGTCGGCATCGGCGGCAGCAAGCTTGGCCTCGGCGGTGCCAGCGCTGCGGGCGGCACCGCGATGGGCTCGCTGACTGCCACGCTGGGCCAGCTGCACGTGCTGCCGGCCGAAAGCTGGGGGGCGGTGATCGGCGGCGTGGTCGGTGGTGCGATCGGCAGCTACCTGGGTGGACGCTTCCTGATGTCGTACACCGAAACGGCATCCGAGCGCGCCGATGTGCGCCGGTTCCTCTATCTCAACATCATCACCGGCATGTTCTGGTGCCTGGCGATCCTGCTGGCTGTGATGCTGCAGGCGCCGGTCTGGGCGCAGCTGACGGTGCTGGCGGTCGGGCTGGGCGTGGTCAACTACCAGTGCCTGGTGCCGCTGCAGCGGGTAATGGCGCCGATGATCGCGCGTGATTCGGCGCGGCGCGGCCGCAGCGGGACCAACTGGAAATACGAGTCCATGTATGGCCGCACCGGCATCATCGCCATGAACCTGATGGTCATCGCGCTGGTGGTGTACTCACTGATGCGCAGCGGCCGCCTGTAACGGACAACGCCGGCAGTGCGCCGGCGTTGTCATCATTCACTGCGTTGAACCTCAGCGCTGCGGCTTCGGCGCCGCGCCATCGCGCGGACCGCCGTGGCGCGGGCCGCCGTGCATCGGGCCCTTGGCCGCATCGAACTCGGCCTTGCTCAGCTGGCCGTCCTTGTTGGTGTCGGCGGCAGCGAACCAGGCGTCACGACGCTGCTTCATGCGCAGCTCGCGGTCGGCCTTGTCCAGGTAGCCGTCCTTGTTGAGATCAAGCTGGTCGAAGCGCGCGGCCAGACGCGGGTCGGCCTTGGCTTCCTCGCGGCTGATGCGGCCGTCCTTGTTGACGTCGAGCTTGGCCCAGCGCTCACCACCGTGGCCACGGCGGCCATGCTGCCAGCGCGGCAGCTCATCGCGCGAGAGCTTGCCGTCCTTGTTCTTGTCCAGCTCGTCGAACTTCGCGGCCAGGCGCGGGTTGGCAGCGGCCTCGCTGCGGTCGATCACGCCGTCGCCGTTGGTGTCCAGCTTGGCCGGGCGCTGCGCCGGCGTAGTCGGGGTGTCGGCCGCGAGCGCGATACCGGAAGCGGAGGTGCCGAGCAGCAGGGCCAGCAGCAGGGGGGTACGGATCATGGGGTCACTCCTGGGGATGGGAATTGCGTCGGGGCGATCACTTCACCCTCGGGAGACAACAACGCCCGGGCGCGACATCGGTTGACGCCGCTGCCGGTTCCATTCATCCGGCGGACAGTCGCCGCCACTGCGACAGCCTGGGGCTATGCTGTGCCTATGGCGATACACGGCGACCGAGACGACGAACTGCGACTTTTCCAGACCGGCGAGCACCCCTGCGGGTACTGGTCGGACCGGGTGGCGCGCGACCTGGTGCTGGATCCGCACGATCGCCGCCTCGGTGGCCTGTACCCGCTGGCACTGAGCTGGGGCTTCCGGCGCAGTGGCGACCTGGTCTACCGGCCGCACTGCGCGCACTGCCAGGCCTGCGTGGCGGTGCGCATCCCGGTGGCCCGCTTCGCCCCAGACCGCAGCCAGCGCCGCTGTGCCACCCGCAATGACGACCTGGAGGTGCGGATCACCGCCGCCACCGCCCGCGATGACCTGTTCGCGCTGTACCACCGCTACCTCACCCACCGCCACGCCAATGGCGGCATGGACGACCACGGCCCGCACGAGTTCGAGCAGTTCCTGATCGGCAGCTGGTCACACACTCGCTTCATGGAGATGCGCCTGCCCGGCCACGATGGCCAGCCCAGCCAACTGCTGGGGGTGGCGGTGACCGACGTCACCGAGCACGGCCTGTCGGCGGTCTACACCTTCTTCGACCCGGACCACGCCGCGCGCGGGTTGGGCACCTTCGCGATCCTGCAGCAGATTGAATGGGCGCGTCGCGAGGGCCTGCCACACGTGTATCTGGGCTACTGGATCCGCGGCCACCAGAAGATGGACTACAAGCGCCGCTTCCATCCGCTGGAAGCCTACGACGGCCGCCGCTGGCACGATTTCGACAACGATCTGGACGGACGCTGACAAACCGCTGACACCGGGCCGGGTGCACAATACGGCCCATGAACGCCAAACCCCTGATCCTCGCCCTGGCCCTGCTCTGCGGCGCCACCGCCCCCGCCTTCGCCACGTCCCCCGCGATGACCGAAAAGCCGTCCGGCGCGCTGCGCCTGGCCACCTACAACACCTCGCTGTACTCCGATGACGCCGGTGGCCTGATCAAGGAACTGGAAGGCGACAGCGAGCACGCACGCAAGATCGCCGCGGTGCTGCAACAGGTGCGCCCCGACCTGGTGCTGCTGAACGAATTCGACTTCGACGATGCGCATCGCGCCGCCGACCTGTTCCAGAAGCGCTACCTGGACGTCGCCCAGCCCGGTGGCGGCAAGCCGCTGCACTTCGCCTACCGCTACCTGGCGCCGGTCAATACCGGCGTGCCCAGCGGCCTGGACCTGGACAACAACGGCGTGGTCGGCGGCGAAGGCCGCAGCCGCGGCAACGATGCCTGGGGCTACGGCCTGCATCCGGGCCAGTACGGCATGCTGGTGCTGTCGCGCTATCCGATCGATGAAGCCAAGGTGCGCAGCTTCCAGCTGCTGAAGTGGAGCGCGATGCCGGGCGCGATCCGTCCGGTTGACCCGCGCACCGGCAAGAGCTTCTACAACGACCATGTGTGGTCGCAGCTGCGGCTGTCGTCGAAGTCGCATTGGGACGTGCCGGTGAAGACCCCGGCCGGCGTGGTCCACGCGCTGGTCTCGCACCCGACTCCGCCGGTGTTCGACGGCCCGGAAAAGCGCAACGCCGCGCGCAACCACGACGAACTGCGCCTGTGGCAGGAATACCTGTCCAAGGGTGACAAGCCGTGGCTGTGCGACGACAAGGGCCAGTGCGGCGGCCTGGCGCAGGACGCGCGCTTCGTGATCCTCGGCGACCTCAACAACGACCCGGTCGACGGCGATGGCCGCCATGAGGCGATCGTCGAACTGATCGAGAACGCCCGTGTGCTGCGCTACCCCACCCCGCGCAGCATCGGTGGCGAGCAGACCAGCCTGGCCTACGCGGCCAAGGGCATCGAGCGCAAGGGCGCACCGTTCCATGCCACCGGCGATTTCGGCCCGAAGTCCGGCACCATGCGCCTGGACTACGTGCTGCCTTCGACCGGTTTCGAGTACGTCGGCAGCGGCATCTTCTGGCCGGCCAATGAAAGCCCGGAAGCGAAGATCGCCGACGGCAGCGACCACCATCTGGTTTGGGTGGATGTGCGGTAGAGTCGACTGTTAGTCGACTGCATGGAAAAACGTACCGACCAACGGTCGGTACCCACCGGAATGCGGTAGGCGACGACCGTTGGTCGTCGCTGCTTTTTCAGGGGCGCAGTTCGACGCCGATCGCTTCGGCGGCATCACGCGCGATGGCACGCGCCTCGTCGATGGTTTCAGCGCGCGCCAGGGTCACGCCGACGCGGCGGTGACCATGCACGCTAGGCTTGCCGAACAGGCGCACGGCGGTGTCCGGCACCTGCAGTGCGGCGGCGACGTTGTTGAAGTACGGCACGCCCTCGCCATGCGCCAGCAGCGCGCATGAGGCCGACGGTCCGCTCTGGCGGATCACCGGAATCGGCAGGCCAAGGATGGCGCGCGCATGCAGGGCGAACTCGCTCAGCTCCTGCGAAACAAGCGTCACCAGGCCGGTGTCGTGCGGGCGCGGTGACACTTCGCTGAACCACACTTCGTCGCCCTTCACGAACAGCTCGACGCCGAACAGGCCCCAGCCACCGAGGTCATCGGTGATCGCACGCGAGATCTCTTCGGCACGCGCCAGCGCCTTGCTCGACATCGGCTGCGGCTGCCAGCTTTCGCGGTAATCGCCGTCCTTCTGCAGATGGCCGATCGGCGCGCAGAACGAGGTGCCGCCGGCATGGCGCACGGTCAGCAGGGTGATCTCGTAATCGAAATCGATGAAGCCTTCGACGATGCAGCGACCGGCACCGGCGCGGCCGCCGGTCTGCGCGTAGTCCCACGCCGGGGCGATGTCCGCCTCGCTGCGCAGGGTGCTCTGGCCCTTGCCCGAGGACGACATCACCGGCTTGACCACGCACGGCAGGCCGATGGCGGCCACGGCAGCACGGTATTCGGCTTCGGTATCGACGAAGCGGTACGGCGAGGTCGGCAGGCCCAGGGTCTCGGCGGCCAGGCGGCGGATGCCCTCGCGATCCATGGTCAGGCGGGCGGCGCGCGCGGTCGGGATCACCCGCAGGCCCTGCTCCTGCTCCAGCTGGACCAGGGTCTCGGTATGGATGGCCTCGATCTCCGGCACCACCAGGTGCGGCTGCTCCTGGTCGATCAGCGCGCGCAGGGCCATCGCATCCAGCATGTCGATCACATGCGAGCGGTGCGCGACCTGCATGGCCGGGGCATCGGCATAGCGGTCGGCGGCGATCACTTCCACGCCCAGCCGCTGCAGCTCGATGGCCACCTCCTTGCCGAGTTCGCCCGAGCCCAGCAGCAGCACGCGGGTGGCGGAGGGGGACAACGGAGTTCCAAGCTTGGCCATGGCGGTTCCAGCAGCGATGTGAAGGCGGGTGGGCATTCTAGCTGGCCGCGCGCCCTGGCCATGGCATCCGACGAACGGTCGTCCGTATGTGATATCACTTTGATATCTTCATTTCGAACCCTCAAGGACGTACCGCCATGAAAGAGAAGTCGCTGTCTTCCCTCAACGGCCTCGGCACGCTGGCCGGCGCCCTGCTCGTCGCCCTCGCCGGCGCCGCCCTGTTCGTACTGGGCGTGGCAGCCAAGGCCAGCACCGGCTCGCCCAATCTGCTGCTGATGCTGCTGGGCGTGCTGCTGGTGGCCGCAGGCATCTTCGTGCTGGCCGGCCTGTACACCATCCAGCCCAACCAGGCGGCGGTGCTGAGCCTGTTCGGCAAATACGTGGGCACGGTGAAGGACAACGGCCTGCGCTGGAACAACCCCTTCTACGCCAAGCGCCGGGTCAGCCAGCGCGTGCGCAACTTCGAGAGCGGCAAGCTGAAGGTCAACGAGCTGGACGGCAGCCCGATCGAGATCGCCGCGGTGATCGTCTGGCAGGTGGTCGATGCCTCCGAGGCGGTCTACAACGTGGACGACTACGAGAGCTTCGTGCACATCCAGTCCGAATCGGCGTTGCGCGCGATGGCCACCAGCTATCCGTACGACCAGCATGAGGATGGCCAGCTGGCCCTGCGCAGCCATGCCAGCGAGATCTCCCAGCACCTGAAGAACGAGTTGGCCGAGCGCCTGGCCGATGCAGGCGTGCAGGTGATCGACGCGCGCATCAGCCACCTCGCCTACGCCGCCGAGATCGCCCAGGCGATGCTGCAGCGCCAGCAGGCCAACGCAGTGATCGCCGCACGCACGCGCATCGTTGCCGGTGCGGTGGGCATGGTTGAAATGGCCCTGGCCGAACTGCAGAAGAACGGCGTGGTGCAGCTGGACGAGGAACGCAAGGCGCACATGGTCAGCAACCTGCTGACCGTGCTGTGCTCGGACCGCGGCACCCAGCCGATCGTCAATGCCGGTTCGCTGTACTGAACCACCCTCGCAACGGGGCGCCCCACCGCCCCGCCAGGAGTTTTCATGAGTGAGAAGAAAGCCTATCCGCTGCGCATCAATGCCGAGGTCCTGGCCGCGGCACAGCGCTGGGCTGACGATGAGCTGCGCAGCCTCAACGCGCAGATCGAATACGTGCTGCGCGACGCCCTGCGCAAGGCAGGACGCCTGCCGAAACCCACGCCATCGCCGGAGGACAAGGAATGAGCAAGCGCTGGAGCTACCAGACGATCGAGGTCAAGACATCCATGATGGGCGTGCTGAAGCCTGAGGATGTCCAGGCCGAACTCAGCCGCCAGGGCCAACTGGGCTGGGAGCTGGTCAACATCATCATCCCGGCGCCGATGCGCCCGGCGATGCTGGTGTTCAAGAAGGAGGCCTGAGCCGTGGGCGGCAGTGACCCGAAACCGTTCGACGTGGCCGAGAGTTCGCCGTTACGCGTGCTGTGGGTCGTGCTGCCATTGCTGGCAGCCTTCGTCGCTTGCCTGTATGCACAACTGTACAAGGCGCCTGCCACGGCACCCTGGATCGAAGTAACGCTGTCGCCGCCCTGGTTCCGGATGGGCGGCAGTGCGGCATGGAGCCTGCTGGTGATCGCCCTGCTCGGCATCGGACTGGGCACAGCCTTCTTCCGCCGCCGGGTGGAACTGGCCGGCGATGTGCTGGACGTACGCTCGACGATGTACCGACGACGCGTGCCGGTCGCACAGCTGCGGCTGGACCAGGCCGAGGTGGTCGACCTGCAGCGTGACCCCCGCTATGGCATCCGCTTCAAGACCAACGGCTATGCGATGCCGGGTTTCTATTCCGGCCACTTCCGCCTGCAGGGCGGCGGCAAGGGTTTCGCGCTGGTCACCGACCGCACGCGCGTTCTCGCCCTGCCGGTCAGCGATGGCAGCACGCTGCTGCTCAGCCTGGACCGGCCGCAGTCGCTGCTCGATGCACTACGCAACGTGGCCGCGCCGGCACCACGGCGGTAAGCTGAGGCGATGCAACGACGCCTGCCCCTGCTGATCAATACCGAGGCCATCGAACTGTGGCCTGCCCACCTGCTGCGCGCACGCAGCAACCTCGACGCACGCCTGTTGGCACGGGCGCAATGGGTGCTGCGACGCAAGCGCGATGGCCGCTATCTGGCGGCCGTACTGCCGCACGGCGTGCATTCGATGGTGCCGCGCCTGCCGCGAGAGCCCGGGGTCGAGGACGCACTGACACTGCTCGACGCCACGGCGGCGCGCCCGGTTGGCGCTGCGCTGGAAGAACAATGGCTTCCGCTGGCCGGGCTGCAGCAGCGCCTGCAGCAGCTCGGCCTGGACCCGCAGCGCTACGCCGACGACAGCGGCCTGCCGCTGGAGCCCGAACCGTGCCTGCTGCATTTTGCCGGCCGCGACCGCTTCGCCCGGCCGCTATGGCTGCGCCGTGGCGCCGCGCAGGGCTGGCGACGGATGCGACTGCACGCGGCACGGGATGGCATTGCGTTGGACGCCATCTCCGGCTTCCGCAGCCATGCCTACCAGCTGGGCATCTTTGAACGGAAACTGGCGCGCGGCCTGAGCGTGGCGGAGATCCTGAAGGTCAATGCCGCCCCGGGTTTCAGCGAACACCACAGCGGCCATGCGCTGGACATTGGCACCCCCGGCGATGCTCCCGCCGAAGAGACCTTCGAAGCCACCGACGCGTTCGCGTGGCTGCAGGCACATGCGGGCGGGCATGGCTTCCAGCTGAGCTACCCGCGCGACAATCCGCACGGCATCGTCTACGAACCCTGGCACTGGTGCTGGAAACCGGCCAACGGCTGAGCCCCTCGTGGCGAAAGCAATGCGAAATTCATGGAGCTGTCCGGGCGGGTAGGCTGGGCAGGGGACGCCGTGAATCCGTCCCTGGAGGCTTAGCCGCGCCATCCATGGCGCGGATACCCCTGCCCAGCCTACCCGCCCGGCCTCTGACAGTTTCCGTGTGCGTCCGCCACGGAATGGAACAAGAGAGCAAAGACAAAAGCGGGTCGCTTCGCTCGAAGCCTCTACAACGAATCAGCGTGCAGCTGTTGGGTCCGCCTTCAAGCGAGCCGAGCACCGCAGGTCCGGCGAGGGCGAAGAGGTGCGGGTGTCTGAGCGCAGCGAGTTCCCGCACCGTCCCTCGGCGGACCGAGGAGCACAGGGTACCGATGCGCAGCATCGGCTCGCGGCCGGCGGCGCGTTTCTTTTGGTTACTTTTCTTTTCGCGCGAAAAGAAAAGTAACGCCCCTGAACGCTGCAGATCGCATCAGCATGGATTGAAGCGACAATGTCGACTCAGTTACCGCCTCAACGCATTGATCGCCAGCAACACCCATCCGGCCATCATGCTGGTGCCGCCGATCGGCGCCATCCGCGTCGGCCACTGCCACAGCGCGCCGCCCACCAGGCTGCCGGAGAACAACAGCACGCCCAGCAGCAGCACATACAGCGCCAGATGCGCGATCGCGCCCTGCGCGCGCGGGCCAAGCGCTACCAGCACCGCACCGTGTGCGAACGCGTACAGCGCCGCCATGTTCAGATGCTGCTGCGCCAGCGGGTCGGTCACACCGTGCGAGGCGTAGGCAGACAGGCCGATCGAGGCAGCGGCCAGCAATGCTCCCAGGCAGGCCAGCAGCGAAGGCTTACGTGCGCGACGTTCCAGATTGAACATGTGGGCTCCTTGCGCAGCGCCCCTTGCCGGGCGCCAGATCAAAAAAAACGCGCCGCAATGAGCGGCGCGTTTTCGTGTCCAACACTACATGGGTCAGCCGAGACTTACTTGACGGCCCAGTAGATGTCGTAGGTACCTTCCGGGGTGAACGACTTGTCGATGCCGTCCTTCCAGGATTCGTACGGACGGTCGATGACTTCGTTGCCCGAGGTCACGGCCCAGGCGCGCAGGCCGTTGCGGGCCACGTCCAGACCCGCCATGTGGCCGGTGTAGGCCGCATGTGCCGAACGGTGCGGAGCCACGTGCACGTACTTGACCGGAGCGCCGCCGTCGATCTTGACGGTCAGCTCTTCAGCGGTGGCACCTTCAGCACCCTTCTTCTTCACCGGCTGGGCGATGTCGAAGGCGTACTTCTCCTGACCGAAGTCGGTGGTGACGATGCGGAACGGACCGGCGGCTTCAAGGCCATTGGCCTCCATCACGCGCTTGATCCACTCCTGGTTGTCCTTGATCGACTTGGTGATCGTGTCCTGACCGCGGTCCACGTTACCGGCGTTGACGACCAGCAGGTCTTCAGCCGGCACATCGACGATGGCCAGGTCGGTCAGCGGGGCTTCCGGGGTGCGGTAGTCAACGTTGGGGACGCTGGCCAGCATGTTGGCCATACGCGACAGACCCATCTTGATGTCGTCGCCGATCTGGCGGCTGACATACAGGCCGGCGTAACGGCCGAACAGGTCGAAGCCGTACTTCACCGAGTAGTCCTGGGTGATCTTGACGTTGCGGCCACCCTTGCCGGTCGGCTCCAGGGTGAAGGTGCTGATCTTGTCGTGACCCTTGGTGGCGTCTTCGATGGCGATGGCAACACGCTTGTTCTCTTCGGCTTCGGTGATCTTCCAGGAACCGGTGCCCAGGTCCTTGGAAGTGAAGTCGAGGGTGGCACCGACGCCGGAGGCCGGGCCGGACAGCTTCAGTTCAACGGCGGGATCGCGCAGTACCAGCGGGTTCCAGTCCTTGAAGCGGCGCAGGCTGCTGACCGTGTCGTACACGATCGTCATCTTGCGGTTGGTCTCGATGCTTTCGGTGATGTGACGCTCGCCCGGCAGACATACGCCAATGATGACGAACAGGCCAGCCACGATCCCCAAGGCGATCAGGAACTCGATAATACGGGTCATTCAGAGAGTCTCCGGGGCCGATCCCACGGCCGGGTTGATTGAAGCGAAGCGCCAATCCTAGCAGGCTTCGCGGGCATTGTTTATCGGGATTGGCGCACCGGTTTCCCTGCCGGCTGCGTATTTGTATGGACAAAGAATTCGAAGGGTAACGCATACGGCTACCGGCCAGTAGGGGGCAACCTTGGCCGCAACCCCTGACCCTCACTCAAGCCTTTGTACCAGAACGATTTTCCTCAGACCAGCTGGAGTTCGAACGCCTTCAGTACGGCGCGCGTACGGTCGCGCACACCCAGCTTGGAGAGAATGTTGGACACGTGGTTCTTGATGGTCCCTTCGGCTACACCCAGCGAATTGGCGATCTCCTTGTTGGAGAAGCCACTGGCCATCAGCCGCAGGATCTCGGTCTCACGGTCGGTCAGCGGGTCCGGACGGTCCAGGCTGACGAACTCGTTGCGCATGTGCTCCAGGCCGGACAGCAGGCGCTGGGTCACGGCCGGCTGCACCAATGAGCCGCCGTCGGCCACGGTGCGGATGGCTCCGACCAGCTGCGCCAGGGTCACGTCCTTGAGCAGATAGCCCTTGGCACCGGCCTTGAGCCCGGCCAGCACCAGCTGGTCGTCATCAAAGGTGGTGAGGATGATGGTCGGCGGCAGCTGCTCCTGGCGCGACAGCATCTGCAGCGCCTCCAGGCCGGACATCACCGGCATGCGCATGTCCATCAGGACCACGTCGGGACGCACCTGCGGTATCAGCTCGACCGCCTGCCGGCCATCGCCGGCCTCGGCCACCACCTCGATACCGTCGTCGAGCGCCAGCAGGGAGCGGATTCCCTGCCGCACCAGGGTTTGGTCGTCGACCAGGCAGACGCGAATCATCAACGCACTCCTTCAGGAACCTTGGTAAGGGCGGCCACCAGCACCGTTGCCGGCACCGTCGCCCGCAGCCGGAAGCCTTCGCCGGGTCGGGTCTCGATCTGCAGCTGGCCACCACATTGTTGCAGGCGCTCGCGCATGCCGCGCAAGCCATTACCCACATTGACCATATCCGCGCCGACGCCGTCGTCGCGGGCCTCGACCACCACCCGGTCGGGGGCTTCACGGTACACCTTGATCCACAGGTGGCGCGCACCGGCGTGGCGTACCGCGTTGGTGATGATTTCCTGGGTGCAGCGCAGCAGCACGTGGGCCCGCTGCGGATCCTCCACGTTCAGCGGGTCCTCGATCTCCAGCTGGATGTCCAGCGAGGGCACGTTCTCGGTCAGCGGGCGCAGGGCCGCGGCCAGATCGATGGCGCCAGTCTCGCGCAGCTGGCTGACGACCTCGCGCACATTGCCCAGCAGCAGCTTGGCCAACGCGTGGGATCGCTTCACATGCTCCAGCGCCTGGCCCTCGGCCAGGTGCCCGGCCACTTCCAGGTTCAGGGTCAGCGCGGTCAGCTGGTGGCCCAGCAGATCATGCAGCTCACGCGAGATGCGGGTGCGCTCGTTGACCCGGGCGCTCTCGGCCAGCAGGGCGCGGGTGGCGCGCAGTTCCGAATTGAGCCGGCGCTGCTCATCGCGCGCCTCGGTCTGCTGGCGGGCGACCAGGCTGGTCACGAAGATGAACATGGAGAAGCCGCCATACAGCAGCGACTGCATCACCGCTTCGAACAGCGGGAAGCGCAGCAGCATGTAATAGACCGGCGCCACCGCCAGCTGGCTGACCAGCAGCCACAGCACGCCCAGCCGTACCGACAGCATCCACGGGATGACCCCGGCGGCCACCATCATCAGGATGCTGCCCAGGCCCGAGCCGCTCAGGAAACTCACCCCCAGCGCCGAAATCGTCAGCAGCAGCAACAGGCCACGGTCCAGCCAGCTGGTGTGGCTGTCGCTGCGCAGGATGCGGGTCAGCCAGTAATAGGCGGTGCCGAAGGACAGGTAGGCGACGAACAGCAGGATCGCCCAGCCGCCCATGTCGTTGCGGCTGTGCAGGTTCTCGAACTGCGAGTATGCCAACGGCAGGCCAACCATGACCCAGGTGAACAGGCCGGCCAGGCGGAGGACGCGGGTATGGCTGAGGACTCCCAACATGCCAGCACTCTACGGGCCGCGCCTGCGTACCGCACCCCACGGAAGTCATGCCTGCCCGGTCGCCTGTTCATGCCGCAGCCCACCCCGGGCATGCAATAATCGTGCGCAGGGTCCCTTGATGGACCAACCGCGTTACCCCACGGAGTCACAATGTCGATTGTCATCCGCGACGTGCGCGAGCACGAGCTCGATTCCGTCCTGGCTTTGAACAACAACGCTGGCCTGGCCATCCTTCCCCTGGATGCGGCCCGCCTGCGCCTGTTCTACGAAACCGCTGAGTATTTCCGCGTCGCCGAGCGCGACGGCAACCTGGCCGGATTCCTGATCGGCTTCGGCAGCGACAGCCAGCACGACAGCAGCAATTTCGCCTGGTTCAAGCAGCAGCTGGACACCCCATTCTTCTATATCGACCGCATCGTGGTCGCCAGTCGCCGTCGTGGCGGTGGCGTCGGCCGTGCGTTCTATGCCGACGCGCAGAGCTTTGCCGAGCTGCGCTACCCGCAGATGACCTGCGAGGTCTTCCTCGACCATGGCGCCGATGCCGCCCTGCTCTTCCACGGCAGCTTCGGCTTCCGCGAGCTGGGCCAGAACACCATGCCGCAGGTCGATGTGCGCGCCAGCATGCTGGCCAAGGAACTGTGCAGCTACCCATGGGTCCAGGAGACCTACGGCGACAAGCTGCCGGATGTGGCATGGACACGCGCCCGGCAGCTGCCGGCGCAGGCACAGCGGCCGACGGGGACCTGAGCGTGGCGGTGAATTTCGATTACGAACAGGCCGGTGAACTGAAGATCGGCCAGGTGGGCATCGCCAACCTGCGCATCCGTACCCTTGATGTCGAACGCCTCGTGCAGGAAATGCGCGAGCGCGTGACCCGCGCACCGAAGCTGTTCGGCCGCGCTGCGGTGATCCTCGACTTCGGCGGCCTGAGCCAGGTGCCGGACGTGGCCACCGCGCAGGCGCTGGTTGATGGCCTGCGCAGCGCCGGCGTGCTGCCGGTGGCACTGGCCTACGGCACCAGCGCGGTCGACCTGCTCTCGCAGCAGCTTGGCCTGCCGCTGCTGGCCAAGTTCCGCGCGCAGTACGAGCGTGCCGAGGCTGAGCCGGCCCCGCCGCCGCCCGCACCGGAGCCGCGCCGCGCGGTGCGTGCCGAGCCGAAGCCAGCGCCCGCCACGCCGGTGGCCAAGGTGGCCGACGCCGCCGCACCGCAGCCGGGCCGCATGCAGCTGGGCAACGTGCGTTCGGGCCAGCAGCTGTACGCTGAAAACTGCGACCTGACCGTGATGGCTACTGTCGGCGCCGGCGCCGAGGTCATCGCCGATGGCAGCATCCATATCTACGGCACCCTGCGCGGCCGCGCGCTGGCAGGGGCCCAGGGCAACACCGCGGCACGTATTTTCTGCCGTGATTTCCATGCGGAACTGGTCGCCATTGCAGGCCACTACAAGGTACTGGACGATGTCCCGGACAACCTGCGCGGCAAGGCCGTGCAGGTATGGCTGGAACAGGACCAGATCAAGATCGCTGCGCTGGACTGACGCAGCACCCAAACAGAATCATCAGGAGAAGTCCTTTGGCTGAAATCATCGTAGTCACCTCCGGCAAGGGCGGCGTCGGCAAGACCACTTCCAGCGCGAGCCTGGCCTGCGGCCTGGCACGGCGCGGCAAGAAGGTGGCGGTGATCGACTTCGACGTCGGCCTGCGCAACCTCGATCTGATCATGGGCTGCGAACGCCGCGTGGTGTACGACTTCGTCAACGTCGTGCACGGCGAAGCGACCCTCAAGCAGGCCCTGATCAAGGACAAGCGCTTCGAGAACCTTTACGTGCTGGCCGCCTCGCAGACCCGCGACAAGGACGCACTGACCCAGGAAGGCGTGGGCAAGGTCCTGAAGGACCTGGCCGCCGACGGCTTTGATTACATCATCTGCGACTCCCCGGCCGGCATCGAGAAGGGTGCCTTCCTGGCGATGTACTTCGCTGACCGCGCCGTGGTGGTGGTGAACCCGGAAGTGTCGTCGGTGCGCGACTCGGACCGCATCATCGGCCTGCTCGATTCGAAGACCCACAAGGCCGAGTCCGGCCAGGACGTGCCGGCCTTCCTGCTGCTGACCCGCTACACCCCGCTGCGCGTGGAAAGCGGTGAGATGCTCAGCATCGCCGACGTCGAGGAAGTGCTCGGCCTGAAGGCGATCGGCGTGATCCCCGAGTCCGGTGACGTGCTCAACGCCTCCAACAAGGGCGAGCCGGTCATCCTGGATGTCGAGTCCGCTGCCGGCCAGGCCTACGACGACGCCGTCGCGCGCATCCTCGGCGAAGAACGCCCGATGCGCTTCACCAACGTCGAGAAGAAGGGCTTCTTCAGCAAGCTGTTCGGAGGGTAAGCATGGGCCTGTTTGATTTCCTCAAAGCGAAGAAGACCACCGCCGAAACCGCCAAGAACCGCCTGCAGATCATCATCGCGCAGGAACGCAGCAACCGCGGCGGCCCCGATTACCTGCCGCTGTTGCAGCGCGAACTGCTGGAAGTGATCAAGAAGTACGTGAACATCGACGTCGATGCAGTGAAGGTCGACCTGGTGAAGGATGGCCAGCACGATGTTCTGGACATCTCCGTGGCGCTGCCTGAAGGCCCGGACAAACCCTGATCCCCCGCCCCGCCCCTGCCTGCATGGGCGGGGCAGCGTGACCCGCATGACCGATACGACAACCGCCGTGGACATCACCTGCGTGGGCGACATCGCCTTCGCCGATGCGCAGTGCCTGCTCGCCGCACATGGCCTGCAGCTGCACCACGTAGCCGCCGGTGAACCGATTCCCGGCAGCTACTGGGGCGAACCCGAGGCCGGCATCATCGCCAGCAACGTGTACGTGCGCGATGACACGCCTGTGCACTCGATGCTGCACGAAGCCTGCCATCTGATCGTGCTGCCGCCGGAGCGGCGTGCGCAGGTGCATACCGACGCCACCGACTCGGTGGCCGAGGAAGATGCCACCTGCTACCTGCAGATCGTGCTGGCCGGGCAGCTGCCTGGTGTTGGCAGCGCGCGGTTGATGGCCGACATGGATGCCTGGGGGTATACGTATCGGCTGGGGTCTACGAAAGCGTGGTTCGAGCAGGATGCCGAAGACGCGAAGGCGTGGTTGATCGAGCGCGGGTTGCCGGTGGCGTAAAGCCGCGGGCGCGGTTGGCCACGGGCGCGTGGCGACGCGCCGGACCTTGCGGCGCCCCTCTTTTCACTCGGCGCGGTTCGAACAGGACGCCGAAGACGCGAAGGCGTGGTTGATCGAACGCGGATTGCCGGTGGCGTGATCCACCGTGAACCGGGGTCAGATCCCTTTTGCTGCGCAAAAGGGATCTGACCCCAATACCCATCAGCCCTGCCCGGCCAGCGCGCGCAGGGTGATGCCAACGATATAGGCCAGGTAGGTGCCGGTGGCATAGCCCATCGTGCCCAGCAGCACGCCCACCGGCGCCAGGGCCGGATGGAACGCGGCCGCCACCACTGGTGCCGAGGCCGGGCCACCGATGTTCGACTGCGAACCGATGGCGAAATAGAAGAACGGCACCTTCAGCAACTTGCCCAGGCACCACAGCAGCACGATGTGCACGCTGATCCAGATGATGCCAAGCAGGAACAGCCATGGGCGATCCAGCAACGCCAGCAGATCCATCTGCATGCCGATGCAGGCAATCAGGAAGTACAGCAGCAGCGAACCCAGCCGCGACGCACCCGCCCCTTCCAGCGTGCGTGCACGGGTGAAGCTCAGGCTCAGGCCCAGCGTGGTCGACAGCACCACCACCCACACGAACGGCGCATCCAGGCTGAACTGCGAGGCCCAGCTGACATTGGCCTTGAACCATGCCGCCAGCGGCGCACCGATCGCGTGCGACAGACCCACGCCGCCGAAGGCCACCGCCACGATCAGCATCAGGTCGGTGAGGCTGGGAATGCGCTCGTGCTCGGCCTGGAATCGCGCGATGCGCTCCTTCAGCTCATCGATGGCCGAAGTGTCGGCGCCGCTGCGTGCATCGATCTTCGCTGCGCGCCCGGCCAGGAAGATCAGTGCCGCCATCCACACATAACCCACACCGACATCGACCACCGCGAACTGACCGAAGGTGGTGGCGTTGACGTCGAATACTTCGCGCATCGCCAGCATGTTGGCACCGCCGCCGATCCAGCTGCCTGCCAGTGCGGCCATGCCGGCCCAGGTGTCACCGGCCACGGTTTCCGGATGCACGGCGCGCATCAGCAGGAACGCCACCACCGCGCCGAGCATGATGCTGGCCGAAGCGCCCAGATACATCAGCACCAGCTTTGGGCCGAGCCGCAGGATGCCCTTGATGTCCACTGCCAGGGTCAGCAGGATCAGCGCCGCCGGCAGCAGGATGTCGCGCGCGATCGGGTTGTAGAGTTTGGTGTTCTGTCCGTCGATGAGGCCGACGGTGTTGTAGATGCCGGGAATCAGGTAGCACAGCAGCAGTGCCGGCACGAACGTGTAGAAGCGCTTCCACAGGCCCTGCTCGCGCGAGGCGGTCCAGAACACGGCGCCAAGCGTGGCGGCGATCAAACCGAAGACGACGATGTCGTTCTGGATCATGCAGGCGCTCTTGTAGAGCCGAGCCATGCTCGGCTGCTGTTGGCAGACGGTGTGCCGACCAACGGTCGGCACCCACAGGTGAAGCAGACCGCAGAAGCAAAAGCGCCGCCTCGAAGGGCGGCGCCGGTAGCGCTTATTGGCCGATGTGCTGCTTCAGCCAGGCGTTGACGGTGTCATGCCACAGGATGCTGTTGTTCGGCTTCAGCACCCAGTGGTTTTCATCCGGGAAGTACAGGAACTTCGATTCGATGCCCTGGCGCTGGGCAGCGGTGAACGCGGCCAGGCCCTGCTCGACCGGGATGCGGAAGTCCTGCTGGCCATGGATGACCAGGATCGGCTTCTTCCAGTCGGCCACGTGGTTGACCGGGTTGAACTTCTCGTAGTTCGCGGCCTTCTCGTACGGCGTGCCGCCCTGCTCCCACTCGGTGAACCACAGTTCTTCGGTGGCGTAACCCATCATGCGCTGGTCGAACACGCCGTCGTGGTTGACCAGGCACTTGAACGGGCCGTTCCAGTTGCCGGCGATCCAGTTGACCATGAAGCCGCCGTAGCTGGCGCCCAGCGCACAGGCCTTGTCACCGTTGAGGAAGGAATACTTCTTCAGCGCCGCGTCCCAGCCCTTCTGCAGGTCTTCCAGCGGGCGGTCGCCCCAGTGCTGGCTGATCGCATCGGTGAAGGCCTGGCCATAGCCGGTGGAGCCGTGGAAGTCGATCATCACCACGGCGTAGCCCTGGCCCGCATAGGTCTGCGGGTTCCAGCGATAGCTCCAGCCGTTGCCGAAGCTGCCCTGCGGGCCGCCGTGGATCAGGAACGCGACCGGGTACGACTTGCCTTCCTGGTAGTTGTGCGGCTTGACCACGTAGCCATGCACTGTGTCGTTGTTCCAGCCCTTGAACTCGAACTGTTCGTAGTCGCCGAAGCTGACGTCCTTGAGCACGTCGCCGGCGGCCGGCGTCAGTGCGCGCAGCTCGCCGATGGCTTCGCCGGCGGCCGGCAGCAGGCCAACCAGCACCTGGTCGTTGCTCTGCAGGCTGTTGCGGGTGATCGCCACGCTGTTGCCGGCCACGTCCACCGAGGTCACGCTGCCGTCGCCGATCAGCTTGGTGGCCTTGCCACTGGCCACGTCGATCTGGAACAGCGGGTGCTCGCCGAGGTCATCGGCAGTGGTGTAGATGCTGGCGCCGTCGGCGGACAGGGTGATGCCGCCAGCCGAGCGATCCCACTGCGGTGCGATCTCACGGCTCTTGCCGCTGGCCAGGTCCATCGCCATCAGGCCGAAGCGGTCGGCCTCGAAGCCCGGGCGCTTCATCGCACGGTAGAACAGGGTCTTGCCGTCGGCACTGAACACCGGGCCGGCATCCCAGGCCGGATTGGAGGCTGTCAGGTTGACCGGCGCCTGCTTGCCGGCGGCGTCGAAGCGGTACAGGTCGAAGTTGGTCGACCACGGCTCCTGCTTGCCGGCCACGCGGATGCTGGCCACCACGCTGGCGCCATCCGGCGACCACGCGAAATCGTCATTACCACCGAACGGCTTGGACGGTGCATCGCCGTCGATGGTCGCGCTCAGCGCCGAGGCGCCCTTGACCGCGCCGGCCTTGCCGGTCGGCAGCGGTGCCACGAACAGGGTGTTGCGGCGGCCGTCGTTCCAGGTATCCCAGTGGCGCACGAACAGCGAATCGAAGACCTTGCCACTGGCCTTGGCGCCGGCGACGTCCTTGAGCTTCTTCTCGGTGCAGGTCAGGTCCGAGGCACAGGCCTGGAACACGCCTGCGCTGAACAGCACACGGTCGTCCTGCGGCGACACGTGGTAGCTGTCCACGTCCACCGGGAAGTCGGTCAGCTGACGCGGGGCGCCGCCGCTGACCGGCTGCGCGTACAACTGCTGACTGCCGTTCTTGGCGCTGAGGAAGTACACGGTCTGGCCATCGGCCGACAGCGAAGCAGAATTGACGTTCCAGCCGGCCGGGGTGATCTGCTTCGGCGGTGCCGCATCGCGGGTACGCAGGTTGCGCGCGAACAGCGCGGTGGAGGCCTTCAGGTTGGCGTCCACGCTGCGCTTGGCGAACACCACGGTGCTGCCGTCAGCGGTCAATACCGGTGCGGAGACGCGATCCATGGCCACCATGTCGCGGACTTCCAGGCCACGGGCAGCAGCAACGCTGGGCAGGGCGGCCAGCAGGCTCAATGGCAGCAGGGCATGACGCAGTTTCATCGGGGTCTCCGCAGGACGGCAAAAAACCGATGGTAGGCCCGTGCGGGCGGGGCTGCCAAGGCCATCGGTCATGGCCGTGATCGAGCAGCCGCCAGAAAAGGCAAACCGCGCCGTAGCGCGGTTTGCGGTAGTGGGGGGGGGGGGGGGGCGGGGACCGCGGGCGGGTGCGCAGCGGGCCCCCCCACCCCGGCGGAGGC